>CAJUGU010000018.1:0-3349 GCA_910586105.1 uncultured Eubacteriales bacterium
GGGCGGGTGCAGGGCAGAGCCCTGCCGCTGTCCGCGTAGGACGTCTCCCCGGCGAGGGGTACAACGGAGCAAACCCGATAACCATAAAAGGAAAAGGGGCGCGCGGCTGCGCGCCCCTTTCACCGGGCCTATGCGGAAACGTCTGTATTGGAACGTTCCCGCTCGGAAGACTGCACAGCTTCGTATGGAAGCCCGGTTTACTCCGCGTCGGAAGCCGGTTCCGCAGCTTCTGCATCGTCCGCAGCGGTTGCATCCTCGACAGGCTCCGCGCCGTCCGCAGGCTCCGCGCCGTCGCCGTCGGTCGCAGGCTCCGCGTCGTCCGCCGCGATCAGGTAATCCTGCACCGTGTAAAGGTCGATCGCGTTGTAAAGCTCTTCATTCTTCACGACCTCCATCCCGGCGGCATAGTCTGCAAGCAGGTCATCGATGGAATAGGCCTCCATCAACTGGCAAATGTAATCGCGGTTCAATTCCAGCAGTTCATCGGTGATCGGCAAGCGCTGAATGATATGCCAGCCGAAATCACTGCTCACCGGATCCGAGATCCCGCCGACCTCCAACGCCTTCGTGCCCTGATAGAATTCGTCGACCATTTCCCCTTCCATGAAGATGTAGCCGTCCGGCTGCTGCATCATGCCCGGGTCTTCGCCGTACATCACGACCAGTTCGTCAAAGTCTTCCCCGGCCTGCGCGCGCTGCGCGACTTCCGCCGCCAGCGCTTCCGCGCCCTCGGTATCCTTGGAGATCAGGACGTGCTTGGCGCGGAGATAATTTTCATCCATATAGGCCCGCAGATCCTCCAGCGGGGTACGGTATTCGCCGCCTTCGCCGAACAAAACCTCGTTGACGCGCTGATAGGCGTAGGTACTGTACAGACGGTTGTTGAACATGATTTCGGTCATGCCGATCTGTTGCAGCTGGTCCAGGAACCCTTCATAGCCGCCCAGCGAATCGATCGACTGCTGTTTCATATCCAGCGCTTCGTCGATCTGGTCGCGGGTAAGGTGGATGTTATAACGGTCGACCAGTTCGATCGTTGCCCGCCGTTCGGTAAGCTCCTGCTCGACCGAGCTGCGCACCTGCTCGAGGAATTCCTCCTCCGTCCAGACGTTGGACCAGCTCATGCCCATGGAAGCAAGCATACTGTTCCATGCGTTGGCATAATCGAGGAAATAGAACGCGTATTCCTCGGCGCTGATCGCTTCGCCGTCAATGGTCATTACCGTGCCAACGGAAGGGGTGTTCGACTGCATATAATGCAGCTCGCCCAGCGTGCTTGCCGGGAATGCGACCGGCAATCCCCGCACCGCAGCGATCGACAGGCCGCACATCAATACCATTGCAATCAGCCGTTTGTAAAAATGGGGCATTTTTTTGTCTCTCCTATCAATTCAAAAAATCAAACATGCTGTTTGTTATTATAGCACGCGGCGCGGCTGGCCGCAACCGAATACACAAAATCGTCACAGGAAAAAACGCCCCCGCCAAAGGGAGGCGTTTCGCCCTGCTTATGGGATGGCCATTCCGATCCATCCGCGCCGCGCGCTTGCCGTGTCCGGAACGGTCAGCCGATGCTTTCTTTAATCTCGCGGCCTTCGCGCAGCAGGCGGCAAAGCTCTTCTTCACGCCCCCCTGCGATCGCGTCGCGGTATTCCTGCAAATGCCGCACGATCTCGTCGATCTCGTTGACAAGCGGTTCGCGGTTTAATAAAAACAATTCCGTCCACATCGTTTCATTGAGCTTGGCGACCCGGGTCAGGTCCTTATAGCTGCCAGCCGAATAGCCGTTGTGGCGCACCGCCTCCGGGCTTTTGATATATGCGGACGAAACCACATGCGCCAGCTGCGATGTGAACGCGATCATGCGGTCATGCTGTTCGGCGGAACACCGGACGACCGTACCAAAGCCCAGCTGTCGGAAAAAACCTTCCAGCTCGTCGACCGCCCATAAGGGGCTGCTCCTGTTCGGCGTCAGAATCATGCTTGCGCCCTGATACAAGTCGGCGGATGCGAACGCATAACCGGAAAACTCCCGGCCTGCCATTGGGTGCCCGCCGATATAATGCACGCCCGCTTCCTGGCAGGGCTTTTCCAACCGGCCGGTCAAATACCCTTTGATGCCGACCAGGTCGACGATCAAACAGCCTTCCTTCAGCTTTGGGAGCTTGTCCAATACATATTCGACCGTCGCTTCCGGATACAGCCCTACGATCAGCAGATCGGTCTGCGCAAGCGTATCGTCATCGGCGACGCCGTCCAGCACGCCATCCTCGACCGCTTTCCGCGCGACGGCTTCCGTGCGGTTCCAACCATATATGGCGCAGTCTGTGCGCTCCCGGATTGCCATTGCCATCGAACCGCCCATCAGGCCCAGCCCGGCGATCGTCACTGTTTTTTCCATTTTTCCCCAGCTCCTTTTCGTTCAGTCACATGCCGTATCCATCCGCGGAACGGCGGCAGCAGGCATACGATCCAGACGGCCAGCGCGCCTGCGAAATTTAAGATCAGGTCGTCCACGTCACAGCTGCCGGTGCGGGTCAGATACTGTAGGATCTCGACCGCCGCAACCATCCCAACGATGGAAGGGGCGAAGATCAACAGGTTCCGTTGTTTTGGGTACAGCGCAGGCAGAAAAAAGCCCATCGGCGCAAACGCCGCCACGTTCCCGACGAGGTTTACCAGCACCCATTTCAGGGAAATATTCCCCAATTCATAGGCGCGCAGATAGTTATGGATCGTCAGGAACGGCGTCGTATTCAGCCCGCCGGGGCGGCTGCCCCGGCCAAACGCCGCATCGAAAAACAGCATGTTCAGCAGCATCCAGATATAATAAGCGAATAGCGCAAGGCAATAGCCGCGCCTGCGGGCAGGACTGCCTCCGCCCGGATGAGCATAATAAACCACCGACCACAGCAGCACGAAGATGCCGGCAAAGATCAGTTTTGCGGTCACGCCGACCGGGATCCCCGGTTGCAATTCGATCCAGACATTCCCGATCAGGAACGCCAGCAAAGTCAGAAAGCTCAACACCCTCGTAAGGGCTTTCAATCGCGCCACCTCCGTTCAGCTCCGCGCGGGACTCGCCGCCGGGGCGGATACTTGAGGATATTATATCACAGGTGTCCGGCAAAAAAAAGGAAAAGCTGACGCTTCCGGTAAAATTCACGCGGAAGCCGTGCCCTTGCGCGGGGAGCGCCCCCTCGCCGGGAGGGGCGTCCTACGCGGACAGCGCCCCTCGCCGGGGAGGCGTCCTACGCGGACAGCGCCCCTCGCCGGGGGGCGTCCTGCGCGGACAGCGCCCCTCGCCGGGAGGCGTCCTACGCGGACAGCGCCCCTCGCCGGGGAGGCG
>CAJUGU010000018.1:3359-41370 GCA_910586105.1 uncultured Eubacteriales bacterium
CGCCAAAGGGGCGCGTCCGCCCCTCTGGACACCCGCGATGCTTGCGCATCGCCGATACCGCCTGCGGGCGGGAAAAGGGGCGGATGTACTGTAATGGGCTTTCACGGTGCAAGCAGCGGTTGGAGCTGCCGCCCTTCCAACGCCGCCTGGATGGTCTCCGGCAGCATTTCCATTTCCGCAACGATCGAACAGGGTTTCGCCTCCGGCGCGTCCTGCTTCATCGGTACGAAATAATAATGACGCCGGTTGAGCAGTATGCCAATGTTCGCCGCACTGCCCGAAAGCGCGTCATTGGTCGAGACCGCGATGATGACCGGCCTCCCGCCCCGTAAATGGCTTTTGACCGCCATCGTTACCGGCGTATCCGTGACCGCATACGCCAGCTTGGCGATTGTATTGCCGGTGCAGGGCGCGACCGCCAATACATCAAACATTGCCTTCGGCCCGATCGGTTCGGCGGCTTCAATCGTATCGATCGGCGGTTTGCCGCAGATCGCGGCCAGCCGTTTCCGGAGTGCTTCCGCAGACCCGAACCGGGTGTCTAACGCCCCGGCGTGAAAGGACAGGATCGGCGTCAGCTCAAACCCGGCCATTGTCATGGACTCCATCACGGAGAGCACGCGCTGATGGGTACAAAAGGAGCCGGTCAGCGCAAACCCGACTCGGATCGGTTGGGTCATAATATCCCCTCCTCATTGAGGATCGCATAGATGGTATCCCGCACCGCGATCGATGCCGTCACCGGCGCGACCTTCCCCGGCAGGGACAGCGCATGGATCAGCCGCAGCTTTTGCGGCGGTATCGCGCTGGGGTCAATCCCGCCCGGTTGGGATGCCAGATCGATCACCAGCGCGTTTTCCGGCAGCTTTGCCAGTTCCGGCGCGCCCAGGACAACGGCGGGCGCAGTGTTGAAAACGACCGGGAATCGGTCGAGCACTGCGGCGAGCTGCCGGGTGTCGGCAACGCGCATGCCTGCGGCTTCGATCAGGGCGAAATCACGGCAGTTCCGGGCGGAGACCGTGACCTCCGCGCCGAATGCGGATAGCTTCGCGGCAAGGATGCTCCCGACGCGTCCGTGCCCGATTACCAGCACGGGTAAGCCGTGCAGGGTCACGTCGGTCTGTTCCATCGCGATTTGGATCGCGCCTTCGGCCGTAGGTACGGCATTGCGGATCGCAAGTTCGTCCCGTGTGAGATAGTCGACCAGACGAAGATGGTTGCGCACCGCGCGTGCATGTACAGCGAATGGGACCGCTCCCGCCAGCACCAGCGTTCCGGGCTCGATGCAGTCCAGCAGCTCGCCAAGCGGCTGCGGCGCATTCGATAACGGCGCATTTAAATTGCCTTCCCCCTTCTGGACGGGCATCGGCAGGATCACGATCTTGTGTTCGGATAACCCGGTCTTTAATTCCGGGATGGTTTGGATATGCGGGTCAAAGCTGTGACGCTCCAGCGCGCCGACGGCTACCGTATGGCCGTCGGCATGCATCAGTTCTGCAAGGATTGCCTGTCGGGCATCCCCGCCCACGACGGCCACAGCTGCTTTTTTGTTCATGGACTGATACCCCCTTACAAAATCAGGTTATGCGGTGGAAACGCAAGGTGTGCGCGCGGCCTGCGCCGCAAGCAGCCGCCGCAAGAACACCCATGATCCGCCATTTGTCGACGGTCGCGGCGCACAGCCCGGGCTGGCGTTTTCCGCCTTCATCCCGCCCGGTTTCAACCCGTTGCTTATGCATTGGGCCTGCTCCGGCCCAAATGGTCTGGCGTATATGATCCGGAACGGGGATCCTTCCCGGATGCATGTTGCATTGATCGGAAAAAAGACAGGGAAAAACAAAACGATCGCCCTGAAGAAACAGGCGATCGCTGCTTTGCCCCTGTATTTCCCGCAGCGGCGCGGGGATTTCAGCTTTGTAAATAATCGGAAAAATGCTTGCGCGATCTCCCGCGCGCAGGCATGGCGGATCCTTCATGCCGCGGCGGTTGCCGTGGAAATCGCGGGCAAGATCGCCTGCCGCAGTTTGCGCAAGACCTGAGGCTATCTCGCCGGAATCAACAAGGCCGTTGCCCCTGTTATAATCATGGATATTTATAACCGCGGCGGTTATGCGGTGACTCGTCGGTACCTTGGCTTTGCCCAGGACGATCCGGGCAAGGGCGATCTCGCGGTGGAACGGTTCTAGTGCTCCCATCTGGCCCGCGAACCAAAACCGGTTTTCAGGGTCATCCCGCCGTGGGGCGCGGCCTTTTGGTCACTTCCTCAATCGTCCGGAGCAGCTGCGCCATGTCCATCGGTTTTCCCAGATGCGCGTCGATCCCGCTTTCCGCCGAGCGCTGCCGGTCCCGCTCCATCGTGTTCGCCGACAATGCCACCATCGGGATCCCCGACAGTCGCGGGTCCGGCAGTTTCCGGATCTCCCGCGCCGCCTGCCAGCCGTCCATCACCGGCATTTGCAGATCCAACAACACCAGATCATAATCGCCCGGCGCGGAGTCCCGCAGCTTTTCAAGCGCCAATTTCCCATTTTCGACCGGGTCGACGACAAACCCTAACCGCTCTAACAGCTCGGTTTCGATCTCCCGGTTGATCTCGTTATCTTCCGCCAGCAGGATCCGCTGCTTCTCTTCCCCGCGGGCATTGCGCGGCACGGCCTCTTCCTCCTGCGGCTGCATCCGGAAACTTAACATCGCCGTGAACGTGCTCCCCTCGTTTACCGTGCTCTGGATCTCGATCTTGCCGCCCATCAGGTCGACGATGCTTTTCGCGATCGTCAGCCCCAGGCCGATCCCATGCACCCCGCTCAACGTTGTGTTCTTCTCCCGCGTGAACGGTTCAAACACCCGGTCCAGAAATTCCGGGCTGATCCCGACCCCGTTATCCTTGACCGAGATCTCATAGACCGCATGCCGGTCCGGCAGTTCTTCCCCTTCCGAAATGGAGATGACCACCCGCCCGCCCGGGTCGGTATACGTGATCGCATTGTTCGATAAATATAACAGCAGCTGCCGCAGCTTTTCCGGATCGGAATAGACCGCGCTGTGCCGTAAGCCCCGGCAATCCAGCAGGAACGTGATATCCTTCTCCGCCGCCTGCGGCTTCAGGAAACTGTATACGTCTTCCGCCGTCTCCCGCAGGTCGCATTCGATTTCGTCCAGATCCGACGAGCCCGACAGCTCGGAGACCTCCAACACCTTATCGATCATGTCCAGCAGCTGACGCCCCGCTTTTTCGATCCGTCCCAGATAGCCGTTCAGCTCGCTGTTGTCGCCCATGCATAATTTTGCCAGCGCCGTCACCCCAAAGATCGCGTGCAGCGGCGTGCGCATATCATGCGACATGTTGGAAAGGAATACGTTCCGGCTCTCGATCGCCAGATTGGCCTTTGCCAAGGCGTCCGCCATCAGCGCCTGCTGTCCCAGCTGCTGCGCGATCTCTTCATCCACCCGCCGGTATCCCATCACAAGCTGGAACCGCCCGCCCGGTTTGCTGATGTTCACCACCCGCAGCTGGATATATTGCAATACCCCGTTGACCAGCGCGCGGAAATTGAAATAAAACGTCTGGCGGTCCGCCAGCTTCTTCCGGATGTTCGCCGCCGCCGTCGCCTTCGCGACCATTTCCTGATCCTCCGGGTATACCCACATCACGACGTAAGTATCCGCAAACCACGAATAGGGTTTCGGCTGGAGCAGATGGTCGAACATTTCCGCCATCCGGCTGCTGAGCCGGTACGGGACGACAATGTCCTGATCCAGGTCGGCATAACAGATCGACGAATAATCGATGCTCAGCCCATTGATCACTTCCAGCTGCCGCAGGTGTTCCTCGCTGACCCGGATACGCTCCCGGTCGTATTCCTCCGCCAGCGACCGCAGCGCCCGCTCCTTCGCCTGCCGCGCCCGCTCCAGATCGGCCTTTTCCTGCAACAGCCGTTCGTGCTTTTCGGTCGCGTCCGCTGCGAATACATAAAAGATATCGCCAAGATGCCCGGTATGGGCGAAATGCCCATAATCTTCTATCCAGCGGATTGCCCCATCCTTCCGGCGGATCCGGTATTCGACATAGTCCAGGTCGTACTGGCTGGCCTCGATCTGCTCCCAGATGCTCCGCTCGACCGCTTCCAGGTCGTCCGGGTGTACCAGCCCCCGGAACGAATCCCCGGTCAGCGCCCGGAACTCTTCCATCGTTTCACAGCCGAAGATCCGCAGCAGGCTCCGGTTGGCATATAAAATCTTTTCGCCTTCGTCCGCCGAATAGAGGAAGAAACCGCCCGGCATCCGGTCCATGAACTGCGCGAACGTCTCGGCCAGTTCCGCCTCCGGCCAGCCCGCCCCCTGCTGCGGGCACAGCATTTGCAATACCTGCTCGACCTGTTTGCGTTCCTGCTCTGGGTTGCGCACTGTCGCCATCTCCTTTCCTGTGTCTGCATTATACCATAATCCAGACCATTTGTCATTAACCTTGCACGAAGATTTTCACTTTTTTTGCACTTTCAGCCAACTGCTGCCAGCCGTTCCAGACATCGCGAGCCGCCGCGCCAAAAAACGGAGCCCCGCCCCCTATGAGGGGCGAGGCTCCGCCGGTCGTTTTTTTCCTGCCGCAGGGGGCCGGACGCTCCCCCATCAGGTCGTCAGATAGTTTTTCAGCATCTGCGCGACCTCGGCGCGGCTCGCGCGTCCGCCCGGGTCGAGTGTGCCGTTTTCCTTGCCGTTGATGATGCCGCGCCCATACGCCCAACGCACCGCGTCGCGCGCGAATTCACGTGTGTTGCGGTAATCGTCGAACGGGACGGTCGAAACCGCCGGGATCGGGCTGCCTGCATGCCGCCACAGCACGACCGCCAGCTGTTCGCGGGTGATCGCGTCGTTGGGGCCATAGGTCCCGTTCTCGTAGCCGACCATCAGGCCGGTCGCCGCGGCGCGCTTGATCGCGTTTTCACACCACGCCCCGCTGGCTACGTCCGAAAAGCCGCTGCTGCCGCTGCCAACAGAAGGCGAACCTTCCCGATTATACAGGATCTGCGCCAGCATCGCGCGCGAAAGCGGGGTGTTCGGCTCGAAGGCCGTCGCGCTGGTTCCCGTCATGAGACGGTTGTTGATGCAGTAATGCACGCCGTCATGGTACCAGGCGTTCGCCTGCGCGTCGCTGTAGGCCGCGATCGGGCAGTTCACGTCCTTTGTACACAGGTTATAGGCGACGCTCGACCGGCTCGGCGTGGCCGTGGTGGTCGTCGTCGGCGGCTGGGTCGTCGTCGTTGGGGTGAACGCCGCCCGGATCGTATGCGATGTGATGATGTTGGTGAAGGTGTAGCTTTTCACCTTGCCGACGCTCTTGCCGTCCACCAATACATCCGAGATCGCATAGCCTGCGTTCGGTGTGATCGTGTACGTTTTGCTGCTGCCCCGCGATACCTTCGATTGGCCGTTCGGGTTGATGCTCCCGCCCGTGCCTGCGCTCGCCGTCAGGTAAATGTCCCTGCTGGAGCTGCTGCCTGAGCCGCTGCCCGAACCGCTTGGGCGGCTCGGACTGCCGCTGTTGATCCTGACAGGATCCCAATGCGCATAGAGGGTGTGGTCGCTGTCCGAAACGAGTGCGTCGCCCGTCTTTACAGGAGTGCCGCCGGTTGCCGCTGTGTACCAGCCGGCAAAGTTGTACCGGTAGTTGCCGCTGTTGCCGCGGGTCGGGGTCGGCAATGCCGGATACTGACCGCCCACCGCTACCGTGATCGATCCGCTTGACAGGGAGCCGCCGTTTGCGTTGAACGATACGGTCACGGTCTTTTCCGGATCCGGGGGCGTGTCGCCGCCGTCTTCCGTCCAGTGCGCGTAAAGTACCGTCGGGACTTCGGCCGGTACCCGGCCGTTCGGCTCGATCTTCGTGCCGCCCGCCGCTTCGGTGTACCAGCCGTCAAAGGTGTAGCCGTTACGGGTCGCGGCCGGCATGTCGTATCCGTAGATGTTGCCCACCGTTACCGTGTATACAGCCGTGTCGGCCCCGTTCACTTGACCGCCGTTTGCGTTCAGGGTGATGTCGACCGTCTTCGCCTGCGTCAAAATGAGGTCGTCGTTATCATTCCCTTCCTTTTCAGCAACGACAAACCCTTCGTTGTTGCTGAAGAATTTGTTTACATCCGCTGCTTTAGCGCCGGTCACGACCATCGTTCCGTTCACGGAGGAGGCGTCTGTGCCGACGCCGATCCATGCATTCTCGCCAAGGTTAGCGACCTTGACTTCGCCGCGCACGTCGCTGCTGTTGCCATCCGTGTCGCTGTTGCCGAAAATCTTCGGTGATCCCGAAACCGATACCGCACCGCGGATGCCGCCGCCGCTGGCAGCGGTGTTTTCTGTGATCGTGCCTCCGGTCATGGTGAAACTGCCATGGCTTGTGGTGTTGCTCGGGTTAGGATCCTGGTAAACGCCGCCGCCCTCTTTGCCTGCGGTGTTATCCGTAATAGAGCCGCCCTCCATGATGAATACGCCAGCACCTATATTTGCTACGCCGCCGCCGTGACCTTCGGTATAGTTGCCGGTGATCGAACCGCCTTTCAGTGTGAGCCTTCCGATATTCTCAATACCGCCGCCATTGCCCGCAACAGCGTCCCCACTGGCTACGCTATACCCGCCGGTAATTTTGCCAGCGCCGCTTGCACTGGTGTCATCGATCGTGAGCGTTCCGGCATTGTAAATCACCTGACCCGCCGACTGGTTAAAGCCTTTGGCATTTCTGTCCAGCGTATAGCCGTTCAAATCCAGCGTGATTGTCTCGTTATGATAGATATAAAGACGTCCTTTACTAGTTGTTCCAAAATCGCCGTCTACTGCGGTCACATTCTGCAAAAGTTTTACCGTGCCGTTATTATCAGCAGCCTTTTGCCACATCGCGGCAAAAGTGCCTGCGTCGGTCAGCGTGCCGTTGACCCAATATTCGGCCTCAGCGGTCAAATTCCACTGTGCGGTGAATGTTACGGGATGGGCTGGCATGGTGTATTCCTCACCCGCAGCATAAATATTTTCCCCATCATCCCAGCCAAGGAACTCGTGGCCGATCTTCGTGGGCGCGTTGGCCGGAAGGTCGAATGTTTCACCGGCTGCCGTGTCCGCCTGCGAATAGGTTCCGTTGGGCGTGCCGCCGTCTAAATCAAACGTAACGCTGTATTTGGTGGCTTCCACCGGTTCCCACTGCGCGGTGAATGTTACGTCTTTAGCTGGCATGGTGTATGTAGCACCGGCTTGGTGAACTGTGCCGTTGTTGTCGTCTTTCCAACCCGTGAACACGAAACCTTCTTTTGTAAGTCCGTTTCCACTGGCGATCGTGAAAGTTCCCTCTGCCTCCGTGTCCGCTTGCGTGGGACTGGTGCCAACACCGCCATTCAGCAGATATGTAACCTTATACTTTATAGGCGCTGATGTGTTGCGCCAATGTGCATAAAGGGTGTGATCGTCCGCAATCGCTACCTCGGTACCTGCTTCCACTTTGGTTGACTCGTCTTCAGCCGTATACCAGCCATCAAAAGTATGGTCGGCATCCCAGACCGGTGTTGGCAACGTACCATAGCCTGCTCCATAGGTAACGGTTATTGTTTTGGTTCCGGTTTCAGTTTCACCATTCGCGTTTACAAAGTGTCCGTCTTTAGGGTCGAGCGTAACGGTATATTCGTTTGCCGTCCACTGTGCGACGAAAGTCACATTGGCAGTAATCTCATAAGGCTCTTCGGCCTGCAAAAGTTTGTCAGAGTCTTCCGCGCCATCAACTTTCCAGCCTGCAAACTCATGACCGAGCTTTTTCGGTTTCGTTGAGGGAAGTTTAAAGGTTTTCCCCGCATCTATGGTTACGGTTTGATTTGAAAAATCAGTATCGCTTTCGCCGCCATTCAGCTTATATGTGACGGTATATTTCACTTCGTCCCAATGCGCAGTGAGGATATGGTCGCCAGCAGTGTTTACAATGCTTCCTGCTTTTATCTCCGTACTATCCGTACCATTTTCTATGTACCAGCCAGAGAACGTATGCCCTTCCCATGTCGGCGTAGGCAATGTGCCGTATTCTTCTCCATAGGTAACATCTTGGGGGTTCTCTACGTCCTCTGCAAGTGCTCCACCATTAGGCGCGAACGTGATTTTATATGTCTTCCCTGTCCAATGGGCATAAATGGTATGGTTTTCGGCCTTCACCGTGTTACTATCTTCCATTTTCTCGCCGCCGCTAGAAGCTGTATACCAACCAGCAAAGTCGTACCCTTCCCGTTCGGGTTTTGGCAGGCCATTCGCGGAATAAGAACCATAGGTAACGTTATGCTCATATTCATGGGTTTTCGAAACAGTTTCCCCGTCATCATTGAAATCGAATGTAACCGTGTATTTCTTGATTGCCCATTCGGCAACAAGGGACATATCCTCTATAATCGTCGTATCATCTGCAAGCACCTCGTCATCGGTAGCAACCGGACTTTTCTTCCAGCCAGCGAAGTCATAGCCATCCTTGCTGGGCTTAGGCAATGTGCTGACCAATGCCTTGTGATTGACAGTCACTGTTTTAGTCGCGGTGAGGTCGGTGTTGCCTACATCGTCGGGATCGGTGGACGGCCAGGTTCCCCCTTTGGGGTCAAGCGTGACCGCATGCTCTGCATCAGCCCATACAGCAGTAATGGTGGTATCTGCTGTAAAGCTCACTTCCGCCCCAGCATCAAATTTTTTATCCGTATCGCCTTCCACTTGCCACGAGTCAAAAATCATACCCTCTGGAACCGTAAAACCGCAGGTTGTAACGGTAGGAAGCGTAAACTCCTCGTTTGGGGAAACAACGGAAATGTATTCTTCCGTATTATCCTCGTCTCCAGATTTGAAAGTAATTTGGATGCTGCCGGAATCCTTCCAAAGTGCATAAAGCGTGTGATTATTCGGCGTGTTCATGGTAGTGTCGCTTTTTACCAGCTTGCCGCTTGTCACGCCAGTTTTGGCATTTACGGTGCCGTTGATATACCAACCTAAAAATTCACTATCACTTTTAACAGGTTTAGGCCATTTCTCACTTTCAGTAACCGTATCAAATGCACTACCATAGGTTTGTTCAAAGCGTATTGTTACCTTCTTATCCGTACCCAATATGTCCCATACGGATTTTGTTTCTGTGGAATCAGCAGAATCCGCTATTGTTTCTTCTGGGGGATCCGTTTCCGGTTTATTTCCACCGTTAAGGTCGAAAGTTACGGTGTACGAATTTGCCTTCCACTGTGCATAGAGAGTCGTAACAGCAATGTCCAGCGGGGTTGTATTCTCCACCTTATCACCGCCCAACGCACTTTTTGACCATCCGTCGAATGTGTAACCAGTCTTCGTCGGTGTTGGAAGGTCAGTATATGTTGTAGCTCCAACTTCGTATGTTTTTGTTGTCGGGCTTACAGCACCGCCTTGAGGATCCAACGTTACTGTATATGATGCATCCAAAGCCCGTGCTTGGCTCGTATTCTGCTGATTGCTGATTGTGCTTGGTGTATCCATCAGCCCGGGTTGATCTCCTCCAGAGCTGTTTTGCGCCGGTTGGCTGTTCGATGTCGTGGGCTGCGGGGGCTCCGGCCCCTTCAGCACGACCGCATTATTTGCCAGCGCTACCGTATGGTTTGCATCGCTTTTGAATCGCTGCGCGTCCGCCGCCGTGACCGATCCCGTTGCGATCGTGATCGACTGCCCCGCCGCCGGAGTGCTCGCCGTCGTTACGCCGATGTTTGAGCCGTTCCCTAAGCCGTTCGATGTGATCGATTTGCCGTTCGTTAAATAAACGTTCGTAGCTTTATCGTTGGCGGATTTGTTTCCAGTGATCGAGATCGCGCCGGATACCGTCAGCGAACCGTTGCTGCCTACATAAACGCCGCCATATGTACTATCCGCGCCGCCGGTGATCGTCGCAACGCCGGTTTTGCTGTTTTTCAAAATCAACGTGCCGTATACGACAAAAACGCAGCCGTCCGTCCGTGCAGACGACAGGCCGCGGTTTATGGTTGCCCCGTTCATCTCCACCGTGATCGTCTTGCCCGCAGGAACACGGATCGCGCCGCTGTCCGTGAACCCCGCGCCGCGCCCGAAACTGCCATTTGACGCCGTAATATGCTGTTTCAGGGTGATCGTTCCCCCGCTTGTCGCGACTTTATTCCAGCCGCTTTCAAACGTGTTGTCCACCCTTGCGCCCGTCCCGTTCTCCTCTACCGCGACCTGCGATTGGGAGACCGGACTTGCTGCCGCTGCGGACGGCAGCAATAGGCCCGCGAACATGCAGACACATAACAACAGGCTTAACAGCCTTTTCTTTTTCATAGTCACAATCCTCCGGTTTCATTGCTGTTGTACGCGGGCGGTCGGCCTGCGTCACTTGCTCACTGTATCTATTTAATATTATACCGCTCTGGCTTTTCCTGTCAAGGGAAGATGCGCCAACATTTTTCTGCAAACTGTACGTTTCCGGCGAAATCCCCGCTTCCCGCGCCATTTCTTACCGCTGTCTCCTGTCCTTTCCGGTCCCTCCGCTGGGATCCGGCTATCCTCCCAGGCGGCTCCCCCCCTCCCGCGATCGGACGACCGAACCAAAAAACAGGCCGGGCTTGCGCCCCAGCCTGCTTTTTGGTTCGTTTCGCCGTATGTATCCCGTTTACACAGCGCCGTCCATGAACACACCCTGCGAGCTGAGCCCCGGCAGCCCCGGCGGGGGTACCGGCAGGTATCCCTTTTTGCGGTACAGCTCATGCCGTTTTACCGTGTCCTCCAACTGGCAGGACAAGATCAGCCGGATCCGTTCCGCCGTCCGCGCGTCGCGCACCGGGCAAAGCACCTCGACCCGCCGGTCAAGATTGCGCGTCATCAGGTCGGAGGATCCGATATATAACGTTTCCATCTCCGCGCCGAACGCATACGCCCGCGCATGCTCCAAAAACCGCCCGACGATGCTGTAAACATGGATGCTTTCCGTCAGCCCTTCCACGCCCGGTACCAGACAGCAGATGCCGCGCACCAGCAGCCGCACCGGTACCCCAGCCGCCGAGGCCTGCTGCAAGGCGTCGATCGTCTCGCGGTCGGTCAGCGAATTGCACTTGATCGTGATCCCGCAGGGCTGGCCGGCCCGCGCCTTTTCCGCTTCCGCCGCGATCTGCGCCAGCAGCGCCGGTTTGATGCCCGCCGGGGCCGCCAGCAGCGTCGGATACGTCCGTCCGACCGCCCCCGCCGCAAGGTCGCGGAAGAGCGCCGCCGCGTCCGCCCCGATCGCGGGGTCTGCCGTCATAAGGCTGAAGTCGGTATACATCGCCGCCGTTTTTTCGTTGTAATTTCCTGTGCCGATCTGTGTCAGATACTGCGCAGCGCCGTCCGTCTCGCGGACGATCAGGCACAGCTTGGCATGGCATTTATAGCCCTTCGCACCATATACCACCGTGCAGCCCGCCGTTTCCAGCCGTTCCGCCCATTCCAGGTTGTTCTGCTCGTCGAACCGCGCCCGCAGCTCGAACAGCACCGTTACCCGTTTGCCGTTCCGCGCCGCTTCCGCCAACGCCTGCAGCAACGCCGAACGCTTCGCCGCCCGGTAGACCGTCAGGCTGATCGACCGCACCGACGGGTCGCGCGCCGACTCCTCAAGCAGCCGTTGGAACGGCTCGATGCTTTCATAAGGGAAGTGGAGCAGGATGTCGCGTTCCAGGATCTGCGCCGCCATTGGCCTTTGCGGGTCGACCTGCGCCGAAGCGCGCGGCGTGAACGGCGGGTCGAACAGTTCCCGGGATCCGGAAAACGCCTCCGCAAGCTGCCAGACATAGCCCATCGCAAGCGGCGCCTTCGACCAGAATACCTGCTCCTTTTGCAGTCCCAGCTGCTTGTATAATTGCCGCACGACCGGCATTTTCCGCTTGCCCTGGATCTCCAGCCGCACCGCGCCCAGCCTGGGGCGCTCCTGCAAGACCTGCCGCACCCGTTCGCGGTAATCCGCCCCCGCCGCGCGGGCGCCGTCGTCCGGGCTGATATCCGCGCTGCGCGTCACCCGCACAATCATTGCCCCCGCCGCCGCACGCCCCGGGAACAGCGAAGGCGCATAATCGCGCACCACCTGCTCGGTCAGCAGGAAACGAACCCCTTCGCCCGGTAAACGCACCAGAGCAGGCAACCCCGCCGGTACCGGCAGCAGGCCCAAGGTCTGGTTTTCGCCTTCCTCAAGGCGCTGAAGGATGTAAAATGCCCCGCCTTCCAAATGCGGGTATGGCTGCGAGCCGTCCAGGATCTGCGGCGTCAGGCGCGGACGTATCTGCTCCGTAAAATAAGCGTCGAGCCACGCGCGTTCCGCGTCGTTCAGGCTGCGGCGGCGCAGGCGCTGAAATCCATATCTTTCCAACCGCCCCTCAATGTCCTTCACCGCTTCATCCCGCAAGTCGTACAGCGTTTCCGTCACTTCCCAAATGCGTTCCAGCTGTTCCGCCGCCGTCCAGCCGCAGGTACTGTCCGGCGCGTCCTCCTGCCGCTGCGCCGTATCCGCCAGCGAACCGGCCCGCACCATATAAAATTCATCCAGGTTTGAGGAAAAGATCGCCGCGAATTTGAACCGCTCGTACAATGGCACGCGCTCGTCCGACGCTTCATGCAGCACCCGCGCATTGAACTGCATCCAGGAAAGCTCCCGGCTTTGGGTGTAGCTTACGTCAAACGGCAGGCGCTTCGCCTTCTTTTTGCTGCTGCGCATGTGCTTGCTTTTCAGTTTCATTGACACGGCCCCCCTTCCTTACTTACCGTCGTTCAGTCGTTTTAAAACAGCGTTTTACCGGCGCGGCGGGTCATTCCGTAAATACGCGGCTGAGTTCGAGAAAGCACCTGCTTAAAACGTGGACTTTCGCGGCGTCCGCCGCTTCGTACATCCCCCGCGGCTGCAAAGATCTTCCTTCCGCCAGGAAAACCGGTACGTTTTTGCGTTCCGGGCCGACGATCCAATACTCGCGCACGCTGATATTGCCGGAATTTTAACCGCTGGCCGATCCGCTGCGTTGCAGGCGATAAGATCCCGATCACCAGATCGGGCGCGCCTTTCCGGCCGTAACGATCCAGCTTGCTTTTATCGAAAATCACCGAAATATCTGGCTCAAATACGTTTGTACGTCCTCCGGCGCGTCGCCTGCTTTTTTCCCTAAGGAAACGCAGATGACCCTTCTATGTAAGGTCATCTGCGATTTTGCTGCTCCGTTATCATTCTATGTCCTCGTCTCTTTTTGCAGGTTTGATGAACTATCTTCCACAAATCTATCGAAAAAAGACGGTCCGGGACGGCGACGTGAAACGGCGTCAAAAAAACCACGCCAAGCGTGGTGCCTACGCCCCACGGTCTGCCAATTCCCAACATTGTTTTCCAGACCGCATTTATTTTCATTTCGCTGACTGTCGGATCGGTTCATCCGAGAAGATCAGATCATCAAGGTCTGGCCGGTCTGGGAGCTGCGGTTGCAAAGATTTCCGAATCATGAATCAAACCTCCTTTCGGAATGGGCTGCGCCCTTTATTTTTCTAATATAGCATACCCGCCTCCGATTTGCAAGAGGTTTTTATAGGATTTTTACAAGTTTTTTCTTCCTTTTCTGAAAAAATTCTACACTGTCTTCAAAAAGCAAATAAAAAAAGAGAGGGCCGCGCAGGTTCAGGAACCAGCGCAGCCCGATCCAAAATGCATCCGCTGAAAGGGGGGAGGGGCGGATGCGGCTTTTGTCAGAAAGAACCCCGCGGCTGCCGATGCCCCCAGATTAGTAACCTGCACGAGTGGCAGGTGGGTCCCCTATCGCGTGCCGCTGCGCTTCCAACTTCCACCCGGCCTGTCAGGCAGGCGGGCGGGAGGCCTGCACTTGTCACGCGAAGAGTTTTCGGGGTCCCGTTCAAGAAATGTGGGTTAAAAAATGGCGGCTGTCGAACAGCGCAGGGTGGCCGTTCGGTCAAAGGAGGGGGTCAGCCCTCTTCCGGCTCATCGTACATGCCTTCGACACGTTCCATGACCAGTTCAAAGACACGGTCGGCTTCCTCGTCGTCCTCGACGGATGCGAGGATCTCGTCGCCGTCCTCTTCCACAACCTTGAGGATCACTACCTCAGCTTCCTCGTCGACCTGAAGGTCGGCTGGGATGAACGCCATATAGGTTTCGCCAGCCATCTCGACCGTGTCGATGTGTTCAAATTCTTTATCGTTGCCTTCCTCGTCGGTGAGCACGACATAATTGTTACCGAAATCCTCGCTCATTATGCTTCTCCAATCAATGGCATCGCCGGTTCTCCGGCGGTCCTTCATTTCTTACAATAAGCATACCGCATTTGGGACGATTTGTAAACTGTTTTTTTCAAAAAAATCAGAAATTATTCAGCGGCTGCGCCGCCTGTCCCGGCAATTTACGGCTTTATCCGATAAAATCTTCCCGCATGGGGGTAAAAATATCAAGGATCGCGCCGTCTTCCAGCGCGACCAGGCCATGCACCTGATCGGCGGCGGTGTAAACGCAGTCGCCTGCGCGCAGCACTTTCGTTTCTCCTTCGACGGTGGATTCA
This sequence comes from uncultured Eubacteriales bacterium, assembly GCA_910586105.1. GTDB lineage: Bacteria > Bacillota > Clostridia > Oscillospirales > Butyricicoccaceae > QXXE01. The sequence goes on from CAJUGU010000018.1 coordinate 17,903, forward strand.
AAGGAACCGCTCAGGACATAAGTACACTGGCGGTGCGGATGGGTATGCAGCGCGCCGACTTGCCCCGCCTTCCAATGGAGCTCGGCAAGCATCAGGTCGTCCAGATACCCCTTCACCTTGCGGACAACGCCGCTTTCCAGGGTCACACTTTTTGCTTCACTGTCCAATACGAACATTTTTTCATGCCTCCTGTTTTCCGGCGCAGCCGAGGCCCCGCCTGTTCTCTTTACCATTAAATCAAATCTTCCACGCAAAGTCAACCGGTTTTTCTGGTTTTTTCTGGCGGATGCGGGGCGGGATTGGACGGGCTGTAGGGCGGGGCGCGCCGCGAGGGCTTGCCCCAAAGCCTGTGCAGGCGATCCGGTTAAAATGCGGCCCGAGACCGTAAGGATGGGGATCCGCGACGAAAACGGAGGGAGCGCGGAACTTTTCGCGGGCCATAAGGCTGCGGAACCAACAAAAACCTACACACTCTTGCAAAGCCGCCAATATTCTCGCGTATCCGGGTTCCCTGCCCGCCGGCGGCTCCGGATTCCGTCTTTTTTACAGCAGCCCCGCCCCCTTTCGGCGCGGACACAACAAATCGCGTTCTAATATTGCTTTTTTCGTCCGTCCGTGCTATAATAAGAAGCAGTTTATTCTTTTCGGAGGACATTCCCATGCTTCAAATTCGATCCCGCACCCTGCGCGCCCTCTGGCTCGGCTTGGCGGCGGTCTTTCTGTTTGCGGTCCCCGCGCAGGCCGCCAATACGGCCTACCTCATCCACGACCGCTCCGACGTTTCCCGTTCGATCTTCGCCATCACCGGCGCGCTCGACGAGGGTTCCGCCGGGATGCTGCTGCTCCAGCAGGACAACGATACTTATCCCCTGCCTGTCTATCGCGTCGATCCCGGCGCGACCGTCACCCTTCAGGGCGGCCCAGCCCAGCTGCGCGCGTTCCCCATCATCCTGAGCGGCGAGACCGGGGACGTTAACTGGAATGGGGAGCTTTCCCCGTCGATCGGGCAAATGCAGGTCACGCTGGCGAACGGCTCGCGTACCATCGCGGCCAGCGAATTCAAAAACTATGTCAACCAGCTCACCGGCGCATATATCCATGAAGTAGGCGCGGGCTTCCGGCTGAACGATCCCGGATATTACCTCATCAACCATACCTCCGGCGGCTTGCTGCCCAGCTCGGTCGTCGTTCAGGTCGTCGGCGAGATCAAGGGATCCGCCATGGCGGATCCCCCGTCGGCAGCGAGCTCCGCCCCCGCCGCCGGCCACAGCATCCCGCCCGAGCTCGCCGACCTTTTCGGCCCAGTCACGCCGACGACCGTCGAAGCCGAACAGAACGCCGCGCCGGTACTCGTCAATGGGAAAAAGATCCGCTTCGACGCCTATACCATCCAGGAAGGCGAGAACGGTTTCACCTACTTTAAGCTGCGCGACCTCGCCGCGGCCCTCTCCGGTACCGACAAACAGTTCGAGGTCTATTGGGATAAATCGAGCGGCAACGTCATGTTGACCGCCGGCAATCCCTATACGATGACCGGCAGCGAGCTCACCGCCGGGACAGCCGGCAAAAAACCGGCTTCCCCAACGACTTCGGTCATTTATAAGGACGGGCTGCCGATCACGCCCGCCGCTTACCTCATCGGGCAAAACAATTACTTTAAGCTGCGCGATATCGCCGAACTGTTCAATTTCAGCGTCGAATGGGATAACGACGCAATGTGTATCCTGATCGATACCTCAAAAAGCTATACCCCATAAGCCTTCCTTTGTCGGATGGCACACGTACAGCCAATGCGGAGCAGGGACGAAAGTCCCTGCTCCCGTTTGCTTGTTTTTTCGCTGGCGTTTTGCCGTCCTTTTACCGTGCCGTTCGGCGTTCCTTTGACCGCTCCCCGGCATGGAAAAAGCCCCTGCCCGGGACCGTTGCCGGCCCCGGCAGGGGTTCTTTTTTTCGGCTCAGATCAGGATCCCTTCGCAATGGTCCAGCTCGTGCTGAATGATCTGCGCCGTCCAGCCCGTCCACGTCTTGAAGCGCGTCTGAAAGGCTTCGTTTTGATATTCGACCTTGATCGACCGCCAACGCGTTGCCGGACGCACGCCCGTCAGCGAAAGGCACCCTTCTTCGGTTGTGTAGCGATCCGACCGCTTCACGATCCGCGGGTTGAATAATACCGTGTATTTCCCGCCGTCTTCAAAAATTATGATGCGTTTGCGAACCCCGATCATGTTCGCCGCCATGCCTACGCACCCCGATTTGTGCGCTTCCAGAGTGTCCCGCAGATCCTGCGCCGTCGGAAGGTCTTCCGGCCCCGCCGGTTCTGAAGGCTGCGCCAAAAATGCTTCGTCTTTCATGATTTCCCGGATCATTTCGATTTCCCCCTGCTGTTTTTTCGTTCCTGCCCCGTATCCCATTCGGAGCCGTGCTCCTTGACAAAAACGGCGCGATTGGCCGTTGAGCACTCCCGTGAATAACGGTAGCCCAGTTCCGAAAAACCGTCGAGCCCTTCCGGACGGTCGATCCCGTTCTCCGCCAGCCAGCGCACCAGCCGCCCGCGCGCCATTTTGCATAACGTCCCTTTTTCGACCAGTTTGCCCGCTTTCCATTCCCCGAACGTGCAGCCGACGAACCGTACCTCCGGCGGAAGGTGCGGCTTGACCGCTCGGCTATATTCCTTTGACGCAAGATCCAGGATGCAATCGGTCTCGCACGCTAACTGCTTCGCCAGACGGTCGCCCCAAAAGACGTACAGGTCTTTGCAGCCGTCCGCCGGTAAACGCGCCTGCATCTCTAACCGGTATGGCGTCACCCCGTCAAATGGCCGCAGCAGGCCGTAAAATCCCGAAAGGATGCGTAAATGCTCCCGCAGATAAGCAAGCGCGCCGGTTTCCAGCACGCCCGGGGCCATATATTGGTATTGGATGCCCTCGTAGGCCAGGATCGCCGGGGTCAGGGCCCGGTGCAGATCCATCCGCTGAAGGCGTTCGATGTTCAGCGCCGCGATGCTGTCATTGCATTTCCAAAGCGCTTTCAGCTCCGCCGCCGTCAGGCCCTGCAGCGCCGCTTTTAAGCGTTCTGTTAAATCCAGAAAAAGCGGTTCGCCTTCCGGCGCGAAACTGTCCAGATCCGTGTTCATCTTCTTCGCCGGTGAAATCAGGATGCGTATGGTTTTCGACCTCCTCCGTTTTTTTTTGCGGTGTTGATGGCGGAGGGCCCCGCGCGCGGCCCTTCGCGCGTGTCCGCAACCTTTTGCATGCAGCCGCTCGCGCGTTGGCTCTTTTCTTTATTTTATCACGATTGCCGTCCGATTTCCAGTGCGTCTGCGCCCGCTTTCCGTTTTTGGTTTCCGCACCTTGGAAGATTACCGCTATGTTACATGCAAAGCCTGTAATATTACCGTTATGGAACCGTAACAGAGATGTTCCTTTCCTTTTGCGGAAAATGCAGCGCCGCTTTTAAGCGTTCTGTTAAATCCAGAAAAAGCGGTTCGCCTTCCGGCGCGAAACTGTCCAGATCCGTGTTCATCTTCTTCGCCGGTGAAATCAGGATGCGTATGGTTTTCGACCTCCTCCGTTTTTTTTTGCGGTGTTGATGGCGGAGGGCCCCGCGCGCGGCCCTTCGCGCGTGTCCGCAACCTTTTGCATGCAGCCGCTCGCGCGTTGGCTCTTTTCTTTATTTTATCACGATTGCCGTCCGATTTCCAGTGCGTCTGCGCCCGCTTTCCGTTTTTGGTTTCCGCACCTTGGAAGATTACCGCTATGTTACATGCAAAGCCTGTAATATTACCGTTATGGAACCGTAACAGAGATGTTCCTTTCCTTTTGCGGAAAATTTGGTATAATGCATACAGACGGCGGAATGAATATCCTGTGCTTCCGACCGCATGCGCCGTCCGCCCGCCCTTCGCGGCGGATGCATTTTTGATCATTCGCGATCGTTTGTAATCATTTGCATTGATCAACGGAAAAGGAGATTTTGGAACCATGACAACCGGTAAAATGACTGTGCATAAAGCCCTTTCGGAATTGAAAACGATGGATGCCCGTATTCAAAAAACGATTGACGACTGTACGTTCGTGGTCGCAAATAAACATTCCAATACCAAGATCAAAGGTAAGCCGATCGCCGCCTTCTGTGACGAGGCCAAAGCCGGATGGCGAAGCGCGAACGATCTGATCCGCCGCCGGGATGCGATCAAACGAGCCGTCGTCCTTTCCAACGCCGTGGCAAAGGTCTCGATCAATGGGATGGAGTATACCGTCGCCGAAGCGATCGAAATGAAAAACCATGGGATCGGGCATTTGCATACCTTGCTTATGAAATTGATCGAGGACGAAAAGCATGCCCAAAAGGAAGCCGATTCCCATAATGGGAAGGAACTGGAGACCCGGGCGGATGCCTATATTAAAGATCTGTTTGGCAACGCCGATCCGAAAAACCTTTCCGACGAGGTCAAAAAAGCGCGCGCCGATTTTATGGAAACGCAAACCTTTGAATTGATCGACCCGTTAAATATCCATCAGGAGATCGAACGGCTTCAAAATGAGATCAATGACTTTATGGTCGAGATCGATTCCGCGTTGTCCGTCGCCAATGCCCTGACCGAGATCGAGTTTTCCTATTGATCCCTTGCGAACAACCACTCACTGCCATCCGAAACCCCTGAACCATGCTCCTTGCCTGCTTTTGACATACGGTACAGGTAAGTAAAAGATCACAACAACCGTATATGCTTTTAACTTCATTTTATAGGATGAAAACCGGATAAGCCCTTGCGCGGAAAAGCTCAAAGATGAAGGTTGAAAGCTCAAGGTTTCAGGCTCAAAGTTTGAAAACGACAAAGTTCATGCCCTTCAAAGCCCAAGGATTAACGCTTTATCAAATCCGGGAGACCGGTTCGTCGGATGTGTATGCTGCCGCAGGGGGCTCCCGCCCGGCTGGGTGGCAGCGGGTTTTATCAATGGAAATTTAACGCCGTCGCGGCGCAATCCTGTTGGGGATTGTGTCTGCGACGGCGCTTTTTCACGGTTTTTCTCCAGAAATATGCAGGCGCGGGGGGCGTATGTTATATTCATGCTCTGAAAATTTTGCCGATTTTGCCACTTCGTCCCGCCGCTGTTCTGGCGGGACGAAGACGCACGCATAAGCGGCGTTGACCGTGCCAATCCCTCTCTCGCCTGCGGGCGGGATCGGTGCGGTCAAAGCCGTATGATCGGCAAGGGTTTCGGAACGTGAATATAAATGTGTCGGAAAGGGGATACGGATGGAACTCGAAGAATATTGCAGGCAGTTTTGCGGCCGCATCACGGCGCTGACCAATGTGCGCAGCGCGTTGCTGCATATCCGGACAAAAACGTTCTTGGAACCCCCATTCCGGGAAATCTGCCCGCTGGACGGCGGCGGCTGTTCCGCGCACTGCTTCGGGGCATACGAAGCGCAGCGCTGGGAAGGGGCATATTCTTTATTATTGCCCGCACGGCCTGCTGTTCCTTGCGGCGATCCCCCGCGCGCAGACAGAATACTGCATCATTACGGGGCCGCTCCGCATGTCCGGCGACGGGGAGGGAGCGTCCGGCCTCCGGCTGCCGCGGGAGGCCCCGGGGCCGCTCCCGGAGATCCCGCGCATGACCTGGGCGCAGGTACAGGCGCTGCGTGAAACGATCTCCGACGCGTTGGGCCTGCCCTCGCGGCCGCTGCGGGCCGATGCAGGACGCGAAACGTCCCAGACGATGTTGCGGGCAATGTCGTCTGGGACGGGAAACGCCTCGGCGCAGGGGTATCTGATCGAAAGCGAGCGGATGCTACAGGAACATATCCGCACCGGTGGGAAAGAGGCTGCGCAGGAGCTGCTCAATGAGCTGCTGACGCAGATCTATAGCAGCGCCGGGAACCATTTGGAGCGGATCAAACCCCGCGTCCGGGAACTCCTGGTGCTGATGAACCGCGCCGCGATCGACGGCGGCGCGGATATCGACGAGGTGTTCGACCTTTGTTGCCGCTATGAGCGGGAGATCGACCGATGCAGCCGGATGGAAGACCTGGACCGCCTGCTGGGCGCGGTCCTCCAGCAATTCATCGGTTTTGTATTTGAAGTCGGCGCGCTGAAACATCAAAATGTTATCTTTAAAGCGACGGATTATATCAAGACGCACCTGGCGGAACGGATCACGCTCGATCAGATCGCCGCGCAGGTCTACCTGTCCCGATCCTATTTTTGCCGGATCCTCAAGGAGGAGTTGGGGGTTACGTTTACCGAATATGTGAATTATTTGAGGATCGAGCGCGGCAAGGCCCTGCTTCAGGATCCGGAGCTGTCGATCTGCGAGGTTTCCTCGCAGGTCGGTTTTGACGACCAGAGTTATTTCACGCGGGTGTTCAAAAAGCAGGCTGGTATTTCCCCGGGAAAATACCGCAGGCAATATCTGCAAAGAAAGCCGCCGGAGCTTCTCTTTGAGCTGTTTCAGCCACAGGGGAAGGCGTGCGCGGAAGGATAAACGCGAACAGGCGCGGCGCTCCGGATAAGAGCGCCGCGCCTGACTTTTCCATCGGTTGACGTTGGCCCGGACGCTGAGCAAGCGGCGGAAACCCTCTGGCAGAGGAGAGGCGTCCCACGCTTACAGCGCTTCCGCCTCCGCGATCCAAAGCGCGCCGGAGGCGTCGGAGGGCATCCGCCAATCCCCGCGCGGCGACAGGGAAACGGTGCCGACCTTGGGGCCGTCCGGCAGGCAGGAACGTTTAAACTGCTGCGCGAAAAAGCGTTTCAGGAACGTGACGAGCCATTTTTTGATGGTCGCGCCGTCATACGCATCGCCCCAGGCATATTTTGCAAGGCGGAAGATTTTTTCCGGGCGATAGCCGAAGCGGATCAGGTAGTACAGGTAGAAATCGTGCAGCTCATAGGGGCCGACGAGCTCTTCGGTCTTTTGCGAAATCTCGCCGTCCTTCGGCGGCAGGAGCTCGGGGGACACCGGCGTATCCAAAATATCGCGCAGGATCGCCGCCAGCGCTTCCCCGGAACGGCCTGCTTCATAAGCGGTCAAATACCGTACTAAAGTTTTCGGGATTGATGCATTCACGCCGTACATACTCATATGGTCGCCGTTGTAGGTTGCCCAGCCGAGCGCCAGCTCGGAGAGGTCGCCGGTGCCGACGACCAGGCCGCCGTTCTGGTTGGCGAGGTCCATCAGCACCAGCGTCCGCATGCGGGCCTGCGCGTTCTCGAAGGTCACGTCCTGCTGTTCCATCGGCTGGCCGATATCCTGAAAATGCTGCCGTACCGCGTCGCCGATCTCCACGGTGCGGATCGAAGCGCCATATTCCTCGGCGAGCCGCAGCGCGTTCGATTTGGTGCGGGCGGTCGTGCCGAAACAGGGCATGGTGACGGCGAGGATGCCCTTCCGGTCGAGGCCAAGCCGGTCGAAGGCGTGAACGGTAACGATCAGGGCGAGGGTGGAATCGAGCCCGCCCGAAAGACCGATCACGGCGGTTTTCGCGTGGGCGTGGCGCAGACGGGTTGCCAGCCCGACCGACTGCATCGCAAGGATTTCTTCGCAGCGGGAGGCCAGCTGCTCCGAGCCTTCCGGCACGAAGGGGGTGCGCGGGATATGGCGGGTGAGGGCGGTTTCGCGGGGCGTCAGGTCAAAGAAAATGCGCGTTGCCGACGGTTCGCCGCCGCCAAAGGTGTTGCTCCTGCGGCGGTCGTGCAGCAGGCGTTCCACGTCGATCTCGGACGAAATCAGCCCGCTTTCGTATCTTTGGGATTCGGCGAGGATCGACCCGTTTTCGGCGATGAAGTCCTGGCCGGAGAAGACCAGGTCCTGCGTGGATTCGCCAAAGCCCGCGTCGGCGTACAGATAGCCGCAGATCAGCCGTCCCGACTGGCTGCGGATGAGCTCGCGGCGGTAATCCGCCTTGCCGATCAATTCATCGGAAGCGGACAGGTTGGCGATCACGGTCGCGCCGGATTCGGCAAGTTTGGCGGAGGGCTGGCTTGCGACCCACAGGTCTTCGCAGATTTCGATCCCAAAGGTGAAGCCGGGAGCCTGACGGCAGGTGAACAGCAGGTCGGTGCCGAAAGGCGTTTCCTGCCCCAACAGGGAAATGCTGCGGGTGGAAAGCCCTATACAGGATGTAAAATACCGCCCCTCATAAAACTCTGCGTAATTGGGGATATACTGTTTGGGGACGACGCCGAGCAGTTTGCCGCGGCAAAGTACGGTCGCGCAGTTATACAGCCCGGAGCCGGCGCGCAGCGGCAGGCCGGCTGCGATTGCCAGATCGAGGTCTTCGGAGGCGGCGCGTACCGTTTCCAGCGCACGGAGCGCGCCGTCGAGGAGCACCTGCTGGGTGAACAGGTCGCCGCAGGAGTAAGCGGTCAGCGAAAGCTCGGGGAAGACGCACAGGGCGCTGCCTTCGTCGGCGGCCTGCCGGGCGAGGGCGATGATCTCCCCGGCGTTGTAGGCGGGATCGGCGACGCGCAGGGCGGGCGTTGCTGCCGAAACCTTGATAAATCCATGCTTCATTTGGTTATCAGACCTTTCCGCTGCGTGCCCGTTGAGGACGGGCGGCAGGCGAATCCGCCTGCCAGTGCAGCATGCTTGAATTCCGGTGATTTCAAAGCGCGCGATGAGCAGGGAGGCGCGCGCTCCCTGCTTTTTAGTATAGACGGTTTCGGTCAATTTATCAAGATAAAAAACGGGGGTTGCAGCCGGCGAAGCCCATCGCCCGCGGGGAAGACGGACGGGCCTGCATTGCGCAAGTCCTATGGGGGGACAACGCGAGGGACGGAACGCACGTTGTAATAAAGTTATGCGGTAGCATTGACGCGCTTCGGGCCATTGTGATATAATAGGGGCAAATATTATGGAGCGGACGCAGAGCCGCGGCCGGATTTCGAGGTGGTTTTATGGCAATACCGCAGAAGGTGGAAGGGTACACGTTCGCGGACTATGCGGCGTGGGACGAAAGCGAACGCATGGAATTGATCGACGGAAAGCCGGTCATGCAGGCGGCGCCGTCCATTCTGCATCAATGGGTTGTAGGCGGGATCTACAATCAGCTTTCGCAATATCTGGCGGGGAAGGGCTGCAAGGCGTTCGTCGCGCCGCTGGCCGTGCAATTATTTGCGGACAGCGATACGCCGGACGACAAGGTGAAGACCGTCGTCGAACCGGATATCATGGTGATCTGCGACCCGGAAAAACTGCGAAAAGGGAACTGCGTAACCGGCGCGCCCGATCTGATCGTGGAGGTGCTTTCACCGAGCACGCAGCGGCATGACCGCCTGACAAAATTCAACCTGTATTGGAGCGCCGGGGTGCGGGAATACTGGATCGTAAGCCTTGCGGAAAAGAGCGTACAGGTCTTCCTGCTGAAGGACGGGGAATACCGGCAGGCGGACGTAGGATTTGAAGGCGACCGTCTGAAAGTGAACATCCTCGAGGACTGCGAAATCGATCTGGCCGCAGTCTTCGCGGAATGATTTGGAACGTGGAATCATACGGAATCGCACAGAATTACACGGCGGGCGGCGAAGCCCCGCGCGCAAAAAGAAGCTGTATCCACAGCCCCTGCGGGGGCGCGGATACAGCTTTTTATTGCTGTGCCAAACCGCTGCGCAGGCCCTGAAGCAGGCGGGCGCAATGCATGGCAAGGGGCTGGGGCGGCTCGGCGAAGCCGAACAGCACGGCGGCGGTGGGACAGTCTTCGGGCGCGGTGCGCAGGTGATTTTCCCAGCGGTGCAGAGCAAGGGCGCGGCGCAGCCCGCGGGGGGTATAAATGAGGCGTTCCGCGCGGCGGACGCCGAGAAACGGCTTTTGGGTATCCTCATGCAGCGCGCCTTCGGCGCGCAGGCGGGCGCGGCCTTCGGTTTCAAACCGGAGCAGGCAGTTGCGGATGGCGACGGCATTCTTCCGCGCCCAGTCGTAGCCCTCGCTGGATTGCAGGGTATCGTCGTCGATGGAATCCAGAAAGAGGTTGAACAGCGCGCCTTCCGCGCCGTCGATATGCGCCTCGAAACCGGGGAACGATAAGGTCGGCTGCATATCCTCGCCGTATCCGGAAAGCCGTTTTTTCGGCGCCATTTCGCAGGCGATCAAGCCTTCGGCGCGCCATTTGGTGAGGATGGCGGCAAACAGCGGTTCTTCGGCGGGGGAGCCGATCTCGCGCAGCAAAAACGCGAGCTCTCCAAGGGTAAAGTCAGGGGTCTGCGGATCCGAACCGGTCTCTTTCGCGAGCCGTTTCGCGAGCTCGCTGCCGACGAGCGGGCGGGAGCGCAGCCACAGCAGGATAACGGCTGCGATTGCCAGCAGCAGGACAAGGTTCAGCCCCAGCCAAACGAAAACGATCTTGACGGTTTCCATATCAGTAACCGGTCTCCCCATTCAAAACGTCGTCGTGTTCGATCCAATCGCGCACGTCGATGCTTTCGTATGTATCGTGGGTGCGGCGGATAATGACCTGTGCGATCCCGGCGTTGATAATCATGCGTTTGCACATGGTGCAGCAGTCGGCGTCGGCGACGAGCTCGCCGGAACCGACCTCTTTCCCGCAGAGGTAAAGGGTCGCGCCGAGCATCTGTTCGCGCGAGGCGGCGATGATGGCGTTGGCTTCGGCGTGAACGGAGCGGCAGAACTCATAGCGTTCGCCGCGGGGGATATTCATTTTCTGGCGCATACAGAATCCGAGGTCGATGCAGTTGGCGCGGCCTCTGGGCGCGCCGACGTAGCCGGTGGAAACGATGGAATCGTTCTTCACGATAACTGCGCCATAATTCCGGCGCAGGCAGGTGCCGCGTTCGCTGGCGACTTCGGCGAGGTCGAGATAGTAGTTGGTTTTATCCCGTCTGATCATGCGGGTTCCTCCTTTAAAATTCCGTCGGTGATAGCGGCGTGCCTTGCGGCGCGGGCGGCTACGCCGGGGTCATGGGTAATTAAGATGATGGTATGCCCGGCGTCATGGAGCTGATCGAACAGGGCGAGCACGTCCTGCGTCGCGGCGGGATCGAGCCCTGCGGTCGGCTCGTCGGCGAGGAGGACGCGGGGCCTGGCGGCGAGGGCGCGGGCGATGGCGACGCGCTGCTGTTGTCCGCCGGACAGGGCCTTCGGACGATGCGGCGCGCGCTCGGCAAGTCCAACGGCCTCCAGCAGCTCGGCGGCGCGGGCAAGGCGTATTTTCTCGGGAACGCCCTGAAACGCCAGTGGCAGGGCGACATTTTCGAGCGCGCTGAGGTCCTGAAGCAGGCGAAAGGATTGAAACACGAACCCGATCGCTTGACTGCGCAGGGCGGAACGATCTTCGGGGCTGACGGCGGAAACGTCCTGCCCTTCGAGCAGATAGCGTCCGGAGCTGGGGGCGTCGAGCAGGCCCAAAATATGCATCAGGGTCGTTTTGCCCGACCCGGACGCGCCGGAGATCGAGAGGTAGTCGCCGGGGCTGGCATGCAGGCAAACGTTTTGCAGCGCCTGCACCTGACTCCTGCCATATATTTTACAGATATTTTCGAGCGTTATCAAGCCCTTCGCCCCTTTTTCTATAGAAATTCCCCTCGCCGGGGCGGCGTCCTGCGCGGACGGCGGCAGGGCTCTGCCCTGCACCCGCGATTTTTTTGTAAAAAAATCGAGTAAAAACTTCATCACCGCTGCGGCGGGGAAGGGGCGCGTACCGGACCGTTCACGCGTGCTGCCCAGCCCGCCGTCGTTGCGGCGGGCTGGGCGGTCGATTCTGGTAATACGTGGACCTGACCGTTCTTGCCTGCCGCTCCACCCGCCAGAACGACGGCGGGCGGAGCGGTCGATCACGGCGGCAAACGCAAATCGTCCCAACCGGACAAACCCGCCGCCGAATCCAGCGCGACGATGTTGAAGATAGCATTTCCCGATCAGCATTCATTATACGCGGAAGAAAAGGCGCGTGCATAAGAGGGGCGGAAAAACGCACCATCCCCCCAAACGGACAGTGCGTTTCAAATCACCGAACCAAAGCAAAAGGCTCCACGAAAGCGCGGATGCAGCCCTGACAGGGCTGCCGCCCGCGATCATTCAGCAGGCGGTTCGTCAACGCCGGTCTCTGACGGCGCGCCTGTATTCACGGCAAACATCGTTTGCAGCAGCTCCCGCGCCTCGGAAAGCCCCGCGTCGGCGGCAAGCGTCAGCAGCCGCACGGCAACATCCGGCTGCGCCTCCACGGCGGTACCCTGCGCATAAAGCGTCCCCAGCGCAAGCTGCGCCTCGGGGTCGTCCTTCTTCACGGCCTGTTCGTACCACTCGATCGCAATGCTGGTGCTTTGCGGCAAAAGCTCGCCCTTGAGGTAGGTGTCGCCAAGGTAGGTCATTGCGCGGGCATACCCGCCGAAGGCGGCTTGCTTGACCCATTTCAGTCCCTTTGTCTCGTCGCCCTCCTCGCGGATGAGGATCATGCCATATTCATACTGCGCCCGGAATAGCCCCATCTCCGCCGCTCGGTTCAGATAATAAAGCCCCGTCCGGCGGTCGGTTTCGATATTCGCGCGGTAGCACTCGTAAAGCTCCTCCGCGACCGGCTCGGATTCGCCGACATACCGTGCCAGCATTTCCGCCGCCTGCCGGTTGCCCTGCTCCGCCGACCGGCGCAGCCATGCGCGCCCGACCGCCAGATCGCGCGGAACCTGATAGCCCTGGATGTACATGGATCCCAGCAGCGCCTGCGCCTTTTGGTTGCCCAGCTCGCTGCCCAGCTGGAAAAATCCGCGCGCCTGCTCAAACTCCTGCGCACGGAACGCCTTCATGCCCTCCGAAGCGGCATTCGCGGCCGCGGTCTCGATTTCCTCCGGCGTATGCTCCTGCATGAACTGCATCACCTTTTCGGAAATGCTGATGGGTTCCATCACCGGCCAGCCTTCCGGCTTCTGCACCGGCTCGTCCCATAGCGGAGCCGCCGGGGGGATATAGGGCGCTTCCTCCGGCTCCGGTTCGGGTTCCGGTTCGGATTCTTCCCATATGTCGTTCTGCTCGAAGTCCTCGTCGTCAGGGAGGTCGTCGTGTTTATTTTTTTTGAAAAAATCAAACAGTCCCATCGCACTGTTCCTTTCTGTATCAGGATGCTTTTCCTATATCCTACCATAATCGAAGACGGTTTTCAACCGACTGCGGATAAAAAAATGATGTCTTCCAGAATCTTTCTACAGAGCTTGGGGTTTCCTGTCCCATCCATCGGACAGGCCGCGCCGCGGGCAGGATATCGGGCCCCTTTGCGGCCCCCAAAACGGGCGCGCTATGGCCGCCCGCTTCCCATGTCCGGCAAAGCCCGCCGCGCACGGGGAAGCGCCCCGCTGCCGCTGCGGAAAACACCGCTGCAAAGCGGAAAACCGCCCGCCGAAAAAATACCGCCGGGGCTTCCCTTTTTCCACCGCTGTGATATAATGGACAGCAGGAGGCGAGAGGAGATGCAGCAGATTTTAGTGGTAGACGACGAGGCCGCGATCGCGAACCTTGTGGAGGTTTATTTAACGAACGAAGGCTTTGCCGTCCGCAAAGCGGGGACGGCGTCGGAAGCGCTGGACAGCATTGCGGCAGAAACGCCCGACCTTGCGATCCTGGACGTGATGCTGCCCGACATGGACGGCTTCGCGCTCTGTCAGGCGATCCGCACAACGCACTTTTTTCCGATCATCATGCTGACCGCCAAAGTCGAGGACATGGACAAGATCATGGGCCTGACGCTGGGCGCGGACGACTACATCACCAAACCGTTCAACCCCTTGGAGCTGGTCGCGCGCGTCAAGACCCAGTTGCGCCGCAGCACGCGATACAACGCCGCCGGCCCCGCCGCCCCTCCTGCGGAGGAATTCGACTTCCGGGGTTTACAAATCTCGAACGCGACCCACAAATGCATCCTGTTCGGCGAAGAGCTTTCGCTGACCCCGCTGGAATTTTCGATCTTATGGCATTTGTGCAAAAACCGTTCGCGGGTCGTATCGAGCGAGGAGCTGTTCGAGGCGGTCTGGGGCGAAAAATACATGGACAGCAACAATACGGTCATGAGCCACATTGCGCGCCTGCGCGAAAAGATGCACGAACCAAGCCGCAAACCGCGGTTCATCAAAACGGTATGGGGGGTCGGCTACACGATTGAATAATGGGAAAGCGAAAACGGTCTGGTCGTCCATCCGCTCGAACCGGAAGCCGCGAACGCGCATCCCGCGCCGCAATTACCGCAGCCGGGCGGTGCGCGACCTGCTGTTAAAATACCTGCTGGCGCTGGTCGCCTGGGCGGCAGGTCTGGGCGCGGCCATGCTCTTCAGCTGGGATTTTTTCACCGGGCGGGACTGGTGGCGCGGCAGCGAAAACCTTTACCGGCTGCTCTGCTTCATCCGGGACAACATACTGGCGGCCTACGCGCTGGCGGTCGTCGTCGGCTGGATCGCCCTGAGCTATCGGTTCCTGTCGCGCCCGCTGCGTTATCTGGACGAGCTGGTCGCGGCGTCGGAGCGGCTGGCCTCCCCGGACGCCGCGCCCATCCAGCTCCCGCCCGCGATGCACGAGATCGAGACCCAGCTGAATCTGGTACGGGAGCAGTCGCTCCGCGCGGCGCTGGCGGCGCGGGAAGCCGAACAACGCAAAAACGACCTGATCGTATACCTGGCGCACGACCTGAAAACGCCGCTGACCAGCGTCATCGGGTATCTGACGCTGCTGCGCGACGAGCCGCAGATCTCGGAAGACCTGCGCGCCAAATATACGGACGTCGCCCTCGACAAGGCCGGCCGGCTGGAGGAACTGATTAACGATTTTTTCGAGATCACGCGCTTCAACCTGTCGCATCTGGAATTGGAACGCGCCCCGGTCGACCTGACGCGGATGCTCCAGCAAATGGCGAGCGAATTCCTGCCGATGCTGCGCGACAAGGAGCTGTCGTGCGAAACCGACCTGCCCGCCCGTCTGGAATATGCCTGCGACCCGGACAAGCTGGCGCGGGTGTTTGAAAACCTGCTGCGCAACGCGGTTTATTACAGCTTCCCGCACAGCGTGATCCATATTACAATGAAGGCCGAGCCGCAGGCGCTGGCCGTCGTCTTTGAAAACGTAGGGCCGACGATCCCGCGGGACAAGCTCGGCCGCATTTTCGAGCAGTTTTTCCGCCTGGACAGCTCCCGGGGGACGCGTACCGGCGGCGCGGGGCTGGGTCTTGCAATCGCAAAACAGATCGTGGAAGCCCACGGCGGCGCGATTGCGGCGGAGAGCGCGGACAGCCGCACGGCCTTTACCGTCACCCTCCCGCGCTGAACCATACGGCGGAGCCGCCCGAAGGCCCCGCCGTTTGCTTACGGCAGTCTGCCGGGCTGGCTCCCGGCTGGCTGTTACCAAATTGTAATTGACACCGGCGCTCTACGGTTGTAAAATATGGACAGGTGAAGTTTTACGTTTGTAGAAGTTTTCCGGAACCTCTACAAACGTAGAGGCGTGTTGCATACAGCATGGATGAACAAGGAAGAAGGTTGGAACGATGAACGAAAAAAGACGCCTTCCGGACGCGGAGCTGGAAGTGATGCAGATTGTCTGGCACGCCGGCCAGCCCGTGACCTCGGGTTACGTGCAGGAACACGCGGCGCAGGCGTGGAAGACGACCAGCGTGCTGACCTTCCTGTCGCGGCTTTGCGGCAAGGGATTTTTACAGCGGGACAAGTGCGGCAAACAAAACCTGTACACGCCGCTCGTCGACGAAGAAAGCTATCTCCGGCAGGAGAGCGCGAGCTTTTTGCAGCGGGTACATCGCGGGTCGTTTAAAAATCTGGTCGCGTCGCTGGCGGACGCGGGCGCGCTGAAACAGGAGGATATTGCCGAGCTGCGCGCCTTTCTGGACGGGAAGGGGGATGCGCAATGATCGGTTCGTGGAACGTTGCAGCCGAACGGCTGCTGTTTGCAATCGGGCAGGTGAGCCTGACAACGGCGCTTGTCATCGTACCGCTGCTGGCGCTCCGGAAGCTGCTGCATCGGAGATATCCGGCGCGGGTGCTGTGCATTGTCTGGGCGGTGCTGCTCGTGCGGCTGCTGGTCCCGGTACAGTTCTCGCTGCCGCGCGCGCCGGTGCAGATCGAGCCGCGCCTGACGCAGGTGCGTTATGAAGCCCCGGCGGACCCCGCCGAAGGGGGTTCCGAACCGGTCGTCGTCCGGCGTGACTGGGTGGGGACTGCCGACATCCCGCAAATGGAAAACGCGTCGGGCGCGACGTATTACGGCGTGTTGCTGTTCCTGCTGTGGGCGGGCGTAGCGCTGTGGCGGCTGGACCGGCAGTTCGGCGCGTACCTCCGGTATGCCCGCTGCCTGCGGCGGACGGCGCGTCCGGCCGATTCGCCCGCGCTGCTCGCGGCCTACCGCGCGGAGCTGGAACGGCTCGGCATCCGGCGGGAACTCCCCCTGCTGTATTCCCCGCTTGCGGATGGGCCGATGCTGGCGGGCATCCTGCGTCCGGCGCTGCTGCTCCCGTCGCAGGGGATTTCTGCGGAAGCCGCGCCCATGGTGCTGCGGCACGAGCTGACCCATTACAAGCGGCATGATCTGTGGCTCAAGCTGGCGGCGGCGGTCGCGCAGTGCATCCATTGGTTCAATCCGGCGGCGTACCTGCTGGCGCGGGCGCTGTATGAAGACATCGAACTGGCGTGCGACAGCCGCGTCGTCGAGGGCATGGACGAGGAAGGCCGCAGGCGTTATGGACGGGCGATCCTTGATTGTGCGGCCAGCCAGTGCGCCGCCCGCCAGATGCTGACGACCTGCTTCACCAGCGACCGGGAAACGCTGCGGACGCGTCTGGGCGAGCTGTTCGCGACCGGTACGAAAAAGCGCGGGATCGCGCTGCTGCTGGCCTGTGCAATGACGCTCGGCCTGGTCGGCGGAGCGGTCACGATCGGCAGGGGGAGCGCCCCGGACGCGTCGGCGAAAGCCGGCCTTTCGGCGGAAACGCTGACCGAAGACATTGCCGCATACCTTGCGGCGCGCTGGGGCACGGCCCTGATGGAACGCGACTACGAGCTGGCTATGCCGTATCTGACCGGGACGATGCAGCAGGAGACCTTCCGGAACGCGGCGGAGCGGAACGGTAAAACGCTCCCGTACCGGTTCGATCCGGACGCGCCCCACTACGGCGTGCCGGAGGAAGCCAACGACGGCTTCTGGCGGTTCGGCGTATCGAGCCCATATGTGAATGCATACACGGTGCTGCCGGACGTGGCGGGGCAAAGCGCAACGCTGATTCTGAACTGGCATACAAGCGCGGGCGTAGACACCCGCTCCCGGCAGGAGCTGACCTTCGCGCGGGAGGCGGGGGAATGGAAGGTATCGGGCGTTCGCACCTTTGATACCGAAATCGACAGTGCGGAGAAGTTCGCGATGTATTTCGGGAACGATCTCGGGCTTCCGGATTTTCTCAGCCTTCTTACCGCCGTGGAGGATGGGCTGTATGACCTTTCCGACCCGGTCACCGCAGTCGCGTCCTGCTTCCCGCAGATTACCGGCGGCGCCGGGGCGGTCACCGGAAAGGCGCTGGTTGGCGGCGGGCATCGGCTCGGAAATCTCGTGATCTGTACATTCCCGGACTACTCGGCGATCGACTTCGTCCTGTCCGACCAATACGGGGAAGGCTATATCCCGGTCGACTGGCGGATCGAAGGCAAAAACACCCGGACGATGATCGACCTTGCCAGCCAGTGGGCGTATGGCGTGATTCACAAGGACACGCACGTGATGTTCCCGCTGCTGACGGAAAACGCGGAAAACGACCTGATCGCCGTCCAGCAGGCATATTATGACGAGCCCGACGCATGGAGCTGGAAGCACGGCAAATATGGTTCCAGCCCGCGCGTGGAAGAATTCGGCGTCTTTGCGGACGTGGGCGAGGGCGCGCTCCGCGTGACCTATGCGCTGGGGTCAAGCGGGGAACCGCTCTACCGGGAATCCGAAATCCTGCGGTTCGTGGAAACCCCGGCGGGGCTGAAAATCGACAGCGTCCGCGACCTGACAAACGACCGGGCGTTGCCCGGGCAGGGCGGCGGCGTGAAGAATTACGAACGGATCGAGCGGGACGGATTGGAATGGTTCGCGATGCAGTATCTGGAAACCCCGCTTGCGGGCAACCTTTCGGCGGTACCTGCGGCGGACGCATTCGACCGGACGCGTCAAAGCGGGCAGATGAACGACCCGCTCGCAATGGCGAAGGCGCTGCTCCATATGGACGGCGACGGCGCGGCGGCGGACGCCTCGCTGCTCTGGCAGGGGCGCGATACGGCGCTCGTGCGGTTCGATCTGCGGGACGGCAGCGGCGCGTTCTTTGCGGAGCTGGCCTATGACGAAGGGCTGGCCTGCTGGACGATCGCGGAGCTGAGCCGTTCGGAACCGGCAATGGGCATCCGTTCTGCGGAAGCCTTCCGGGCGGCTTATGGCGGCGCGGCGGACAGCGATTGGTGGAGCCGTTATGCCGTCCCGGCGGGCGACGTGGAAACCGCGCTGACGGAAACGCTGGGATTGAAGGATTTCCGCGTCCGCCAAAGCGACCATATGGTCTTTGGCAAACGGCTGGGCGCGGACTGCACGGTCACGTTTGCGGACGGTTCGACGGCAGACATCGTCCTGGCGGAGGATTGGGACGGGAATTATTATCCCGTCGACTGGCGCATCGACGGCGGGAACGACCGCAGCATACAGGAGCTGGCAGCGCAGTGGGCGACCGGCGTCTGCGAAAAGGAAACCCGGCTGCTGTTCCCGATCCTGACCGAAAACGGCGCGCAGGCGCTGCTGGAAGTGCAGCAAAGCTACTCGGGCGAGGACTGGGGCTGGAAGCACGGGAAATACGGTTCCAGCCCGACCGCGACGGGCTTCCTTCTGAACACACTGGACGATTACACGGTGGAGGTCATTTATAACGAAGTCGGCGGCGGGTATTTCAACCACCATTCGGTGGAACGGCTTCATTTCATCCGGGAAGACCGGGAGACCGGGACGCTCCGCCTTGACCGTTGGGAAGAGGTCGAGCGCGGCGGCGAATGGACGGATGCGCAGTGGTACAGCACCTATTATATGCGCGCTGCCAAACAATACCTTGGCATTCTGGAACCGTACCCCGTAGCGGACGGCCTTGCGGCGGACGCTGGCGAAATGGCGCAGATGTTGACCGGGCTGAACGCCGGGAACGGCTGGGAAGCCGCAGTCGAACGCGTCGAAGAAGGCGTTGAATTTGGCGACGGCCTGCCGGACCCCGGCTATCGCGTCACACTGCGGTTTGCGGACGGCAGCGGCAGCGTCGAAGCGTCGCTCGCCGTCACGGCGGAAGCCGACGGCACAGCCACCTGGCGGCTCCGCAGCGTAAACGTATTTACGGAGACCTGACCCGACGGCTGGGAAGGGCTTTCCCCATCCGTGAAACCGATCGAGCCGGAACCGGGGGAAACCAGCCACAGCGGTATGGAAAGAAGGGGGTTCTTTATGCGTGAAATCAATTTGCTGGCCGAACAGGTGCTGTACAGCGTCGGGCAGGTCAGTCTGACGACGGCGCTGGTCATCCTGCCGCTGCTGGCGCTGCGCAAATGGCTGCGCCGAAGATACCCGGCGCGGGTGCTGTGCATCGTCTGGGCGGCGCTGCTTGTGCGGCTGCTGGTACCGGTGCAGCTCTCGCTGCCGCGCGCGCCGGTACGGGTCACGCCGCACCTGACGCGGGTACGTTATGCGGAGCCGGCGGCGGTGTCGGTGCAGCCGGGCGCGGCGGCTGCATTCCCGGAGCTGGACGGCGAACCGGCGCCCCCGGCGCGGCAGGGCTGGGTAGAAACGGCGGAGGCTCCCGCGCTGGGCGGCACGGCGGAAACGACCTGTTACGGCGCGATCCTGTGCCTGCTGTGGGCGGGCGCGGCGCTGCTGCTGTTCGGCGGGCAGCTTATGGCCTATCTGCGGTATGCCCGCCGCCTGCGGCGCTCCGCGCGGGCGGTCGAAAGCCCGGCCCTGCTCGCCGCCTGTCAGGCCGAACGCGAACGGCTCGGCGTCCGGCGGCAGATTCCATTGATGCAGTCGCCGCTTGCGGACGGCCCCATGCTGGCGGGGCTGCTGCGCCCCGTGCTGCTGCTCCCGCCGGAGGGGCTTCCCGAGGAAGCCGCGCCGCTTATCCTGCGGCACGAACTGATCCATTACAAACGCCGCGACCTGTGGCGCAAGCTGGCGGCGTCCGCCGCGCGGTGCCTGCACTGGTTCAACCCGGCGGTATACCTGCTGGCGCAGGCGCTGTATGAAGACATCGAGCTGGCGTGCGACAGCCGCGTCGTGGAGGGCATGGACAATGAGGAACGTAAACGCTACGGGTTGGCAATCCTGAACTGTGCGGCCAGCCAGTCCGCGAAAAAGCAGCCGCTGACGACCTGCTTCACCAGCGACCGGGAAGCGCTCCGGACACGGCTGGGCGAGCTGTTCGTGACCGGCGCAAAAAAACGCGGCGCGGCGCTGCTGCTGATCTGCGCGCTGACGGTCGGCATCGTCGGCGGGGCGGTTTACATCGGCGGCGCGCGGGAGGGAACGGCGGCGCAGCCGCTTTTGGAGGAGGCACTTGCCCGTCGGGAGCTGACCGAAGAAGCGGCGGTCCTGCTTGCGGGCGCGTGGGCGGACGGCTGGGCGGGGCGCAGCATGGACCCGCCTTATCTGACCGGTTCGTTCCGGCAAACGGTATTCGGTTCGCAATGGAATGCGGAGATTGCGGACGGCACGCCGTTCCTCTTCCGCGAAGCGGGATTGGCGGGACTGGCGTATGGCAACGTTCCGCCGGAAAACGAAGACCGCGCTGGGACGGTTGGAATGGATGCGCCGGATTGGGCGGTCATACCCGACCTGCAAAACAACGGCGCGTATGTCGTCTGCCGCTGGCGGGCGGACGGCGCGCCGGAAACGCGGACGCTGGAATATGTACATTTCAAACGGGAAAATGGCGCGTGGCGCATTTCCGGCGTAGACGGCAGCATGGACGAATACGGCGAAGCGGTCGACGACCGATTGAACACGGCGGAAAAATTCCGGCTGCTGTATGGCAATGACCTCGGCCTGCCGGACTTCCTCGCCTATGCCGGATCGGTAAGCGAACGGCGGGCGGCGGGGCATACGAACATTTACCCGGCGATCGACGACCCGGTCGCGGCGGTCGAAGACCTGTTCGGGCTGGAAGGCGGCAGCGGGGCCGCGACTGGCTGGGCGGTTGTCGACCCGGACGGTTCCGGCAGCGTGAAGGTTTTCCCGTATGCAGACCCTGCCGCCGTCCCATCCAGCCTTTACGCTGCGGCGGAGGCTGCCCCTGCGTATACGCCGCCGGCAGGCGAGACGTACACGCCCTCCCACCTGCTGGGCTGCAATGTGCGGTACACCTTTGCCGACGGGTCGGCGGTCGATGTGATCGTTTCCGATCAAACGGGCGCGGGCGGCTTCGGGGAAGGGTATATCCCGGTCGATTGGAGCATGGACGGCAAAAACACCCGTACGATGCTGGACCTGGCCTGCCAATGGGCGGCGGGCACGATCCACCGGGATACGCACGTGATGTTCCCGCTGCTGACCGGCGCGGGGGCGGAAGACCTGATCGCCGTGCAGCAGGCGTATTCGGGTACCGAAGGCGATGAATGGTATTGGACGCACGGCAAATATGGCTCCACCCCAAGCGCGGAGGCGTACGGCGTATACTTCGACATGGGGGAGGATACCGCGCGGATCGTTTATGTGCTGAGCGCCGGGGAACTGCGGTTCCGGGAAAGCGAACTGCTGCATTTTGTGGATACCCCGGCGGGGCTGAAGATCGACCGCGTGAGCGAGCTGATCCGTTCGGAGGAGGAAGCGCGGCGCGGCTTGGAATTGATCGACTGCACCGAACAGGAATGGTTTGCGATGCATTACATCGCGGAGCCGGTCGCGAGCAGCCTGTCGAACCCCCAAAGCGGCTATGGCTCCGGGCCGGAAACCCACCGGGCTTATATGGACGATCCGGTCGAGACAACGAAGGTGCTGCTGCAAATCGGGTACGAGACGCAGGCCGACGCGTCGCTGGTCGAGCAGAGCGACCGGCAGGCGCTGGTGCGGCTCGATTTCGAGGGCGGCGGGGACGCGTTCGTCACGCTGGATTACGATCCCGACCGGGAGCGCTGGCTCGTGACGGCGATCGACGACGAAAGCCCGGTACCGTCGATCCGTTCGGCGGAGGAATTCGCCGAGGAATTCGCCGTAGTTTATGCGTCGTCCGGGTTCCCCGGGTGGGGGAGTTCCCTGCCGGAGGGCGGCCGCCCGCTCAGCCTGGAGGCGGACGCGATCGCGGACTTCTGCCGCCTTGACCGGTCGTCCGGTCTGGATATCCAGACCGAACCGGCGGAGCTGATCGGCCGTCCCTTCGGGACATGGCGCACGGTGACCTTTCCGGACGGTTCGCAGGTGCGGCTGCTGTTTGCGGAGTACCCGGACGGCGGCGGGTATCCGGTCGACTGGACGGTGAACGGGGAAAGCATCCGCACGATGGAAGACCTTGCCCGCCAATGGGCGGGCGGCTGGGGGGCGCGGGATACGCGGCTGCTGTATCCGATCGTATCGAGGAAAGGCAGGCATCAGTTGGACGAGCTGCAAGGGGACGACGAATTTTTCGCGGAGAACTGGCGGCTGGCGACCTATCTTCCGACCACGACCGGATATCAACTGCGGCAGACCGGCGAAGACGAAATGGAGATCGTTTATACGGAGATCGGGCGCGGCTTGTTCAATCACCAGACGGTGCAGCGGCTCCGGTTCGTCACGGAAGACGGCAGCCTGCGCATCGCCGGTTGGGAGGACGTACCGTTTGAGGACGGGAACGATTATGAATGGTACCGGCGGTATTGCCTGCCGTCGCTGGAACATTATACGACGGCCAAAGACCGGCTGGCCATCGGCGACCTGGCGCCGATGGAAGAACGCAAATATTATGCAATGGAATTCGCAGGGGTCAACGACCACGAGCAGATGGAGGCCGAACCGCAAAGCGTGACCGAAAACGTCATGGTATCTGATGGGCAGGGCGTGGAGCGCCCCTGCTGTCAGGTCGTCCTGCGGTTCACGGACGGCAGCGGCTGGCTGACGGTATGGATGTATCCGGGAACGGTTGACGGTTTCGGCGGCGAAGCGATCCCGGTCTGGAATCTGGCCGGGCTGACGCTCACCGACCACGACCCGGACGGCTGATCCCGCCGGAGCGGCTACGTGCAAACCCCAATGAAACGAAGCGCGCGCCCGCCGGGCGCAAAGAAAAGGGGCTGTAAAAAACAGCCAAAAATGGGAGAGTAAAAAAGTCCCTAGAAAAATAACAGCGGCTGTCACAAAAAAAGTGACAGCCGCTGCTGTTTGTGATATGATTACTACGATGAAAAACCAATCACAAGAAATGATACACCAATCCAACTGAAAATGCCAATTGTGCAGGACGGATATCCGGTTTATGTGGCTGTTGGACGAGCAAAAGGCGCC
>CAJUGU010000019.1 GCA_910586105.1 uncultured Eubacteriales bacterium
GGCTCTGCCCTGCACCCGCGATTTTTTTGTAAAAAAATCGAGTAAAAACTTCATCTCCGCTGCGGCGGGGAATGGGTGCGTACTTGATCGCATATGCATACCGCCCTGCCCGCCATAACGACAGCGGGCAGGGCGATTTCATGCGGCTAAGAACCGCAAGCGCGCTCGGAAATGTGGGTTTGGACGCTGTGGCAAAAGTTTGAAGCGCCTGCTCTGTCAACGGAAAATGCCCTCAATCGTTAAGGCATCGGCACATCCCGAAACGGCGCGCGCGCGGGGTTCCCCTCGCACAGCAGCAGCCGGCGCGAACGCAGCCCGCAAACGACCGACCAGACGGTATCGGCTCCACGCGAACGGTCATATTGGCACAGGAAGCCATGCTTCCCGGCAAGAACCGCGCAAGCGTCCGCAACCGTCCGCACGTGCCCGCCCCGCAGCGCGCGTGTCACGGTTTGCCAGCGCAGTCCGGAATGCAAATCATCGTCCAACGTACAGCGCAGCGGCAGAAGCGCAGGTTCCCGGAAATCATTCACCGCGGCCACGAACCGCGCCCCGGGGACCGGACGGCGAACCGCCTGCCCGGTCGCGCAGCACTCGACAACGGCAAGCGCGCCCGAAGGATCGGCGAGCGTCAGCGTCTGCGCGGTACCGATGGTCAGTCGGGACAACGCGCAAAGCGCCTCGTCGACCGTCCGGCAGGTTTCCAGCAGCAGCCGAACCAGATACCCGGCATTCAATCCGGGCTTCCGCACGGTCGGATAAACGAAGGTCATGCCTACCGCAAGCCCATGCTCATTCACGCCGTCCTCGATCTCACTAAATGCAGTCGTATTCCCGGAAAAGGCATACGCCTGCGCAAGGCGATAATCGCAGTGACGGTAAAGGGGTTCCAACGCGGTAAGGAAATCGCTGTTCCGCCCCCAAAGGACGTCGTCGCCGGTATCCACGGCAAAGCAGGTACAGCGGTTCCCGGTTGGAAACGCATACATACCGAGCAGGAACGCCGCCGCGTCGGCAAAGGGGATTTGCGCGCCGTCCGCCAACCCGCGCACCTCGGCAAGCAGCGCAGGGGCTTCCCGCTCATAGATCGGCACGCAGGCCGCCGCATAGGCGTACTGTTCCGGTGAAGTTTCGGCAAAAAGGGAACGGAACGGAAGACGTTCCGCGCGCAGCTGCGCCCCCAGTTGTCTGCCCGCCTGATCGTGCGGACCGGTATGGTTGGTGTATCGCATTGTCAAAAGGCTCTCCTCTCAAGCGGCCATTCCGCGAAGACTGTACGCGGGACGCACAGCCAATGGCGGAAAAGCCGTATTTGTTTTTAGGAGAGCCGGGCCCGGCTCTGTGAACTGAGGATAACACAATAAAAAATTTCTGTCAAGGGACAGAAATTTTTAAATTTTAATTTATTTTTGCAACTTCCAAGGAGGCAACAGGAATGCAGCTTGGACTGACCAGACCCTTACAGGCGTTTTTAAAATCTCCGCTCCCACCCTGCCGGGAATCGCCCGATCTGGCGTTTTGCTGGGAATTGCATCTGCTGCGGACCGCTGGCAGGCGGGGACTTCTCCTGGTAAATGCGAGCAATCGATTTGCCATCTATCTCCATGCCTTGCAAAAAAACGAATGGGATCGCCTGCCGGAGCTGGCGGCAGAGCAGATCGTTCGAGCCTTGGAACAGGCGGACGTACCGCGTCCATGGGTCGACCGTTACCGGCAGACGGCGGGCGCGCCGGAATTGACCGGGACGCATGGACGAAAACCGGTCGCGGGCCTGAATCGGGCGGTGGACAGCCTGCGTTTTTGCGAAGCGCATTTGGACGCGGACAGCATGGAGCAGCCAACGCTGGATGCCCTGCTCAACAAAATACCTTGCCACGCGGCAGGCTTTACGGAATTTGGGGATGCAATGGGATTTCTGTATGCCGATCTGGAACGCTTGTTTTCCGGGCAGTGATACGCTGCAAAGCAAGGAAACACGTCCTACGCCTTTTGAAAAAAGCGGCGCGGGGCATTTACAATGCCCGTCGCCAAAACCGAAAATTTTACCGGGGATTTTTCCAACGGCGGGAACCTTTTCCGACTACATTCGTCTAAAGAACCAGAGACCCGAAAAGAAGGGGGCGCGCTCCATGCCAAAAAAACACTTATTCGCGTTATACGGCGCGGCGCATTTCTGGGTAGATCTGAGCTGTGCGTTGCTGTTGTTCCGCACGTTATCCGCCCAACCGGATCCGGCCCTGAGCCTGCTGCTTTACAATTTCTGTGCATTCGCATTACAAATGCCGCTGGGACTGCTGGCGGATCGACTGGATCGGAATGCGCTGGTGGCGGCAGCTGGCTGCGTACTGGTAGCGCTGGCCTATGGCGTGCCGCTGACGCTTACAGCGGTAACGGCGGGGATTGGGAACGCGCTGTTCCATTTGGGCGGCGGCATTGACGTTTTGAACGCCAGCCGGGACAAAGCGGCGGCGTTGGGGGTGTTCATTTCCCCCGGCGCGCTGGGAATCTGGCTGGGGACGCTTTGGGGAAAAGGTGCGGGCGTTCCGCTGTGGCTTGCCCCGCCGGTGCTCGCAGGCTTGGCGCTTGCGGCGGTATGGCTTGCTTACCGGGTATACGGTTCCCTGCGTTCCGGCAATGCGCCGCTCGATCTGGCCGGACAGACCGGCCCGATCGTGCCGCTGTTTCTGGTGGTCGTGCTGCGCTCATACATGGGCATGAACCAGCAATTTGACTGGAAGCAGGGAACGTGGGCGGCAGCGCTCGTCTTTGCGCTGGCGCTGGGCAAAGCGGCGGGCGGCGTCCTGATGGATCGCTTCGGCGCGCGCCGGTCAGCGGCGGTCTCGCTGGGGCTGGCGGCGGCGCTTTATGGCATTTCGGCGCTCCCATTGCCGGGGACGCTGGCGGTGTTCCTGTTCAACATGACCATGCCGGTCACGCTTTGGGCAGTAGCGCGCTGTCTTCCTGGGGCGAAAGGCTTTACGTTTGGGCTTCTGACGTTTGGGCTGTTCTTAGGATTCCTGCCCAGCTGGATGGGGTGGCCGTCCCTGCTGACCGGCGCTTGGAGCTATGCGGCGGCGGCGTTGCTTTCGTTGACGCTGCTGTGGAAGCCGCTGAGCGCTCATGCGGCGGAAGGGCAAACGGCGAACCGTGATGCATCGAACGCTGCGGCGGCGGAAGGGCAGGCTGAGCAAGGCCATATGGCCAACGGTCAAACAGTGAACGGCTATACGGTAAACGGTTGGGCGATGAACGGTCAGGCGATGCGCAAATGATCGTTGTGCTGGGCGTTTCATTGGGACTGACCCTGCTGTTTGAATCCGGCTTCGCGCTGGCCTGGGGATTGCGGGAGCCGCGCGAACTGTTGCTGGTTGTGCTGGTCAACTGCCTGACCAATACGCCAGTGGTGCTGCTGCATCAGATCATGGTGCAGTTTTGGGGGTGGCCGTCGTTCGCGGTGACAGCTGCGCTGGAATGCGCCGCCGTGCTGACGGAATGGCTTTGGTATCGCGCGTGTTCCGACCGGCTGCGCTGCCCGTTCCGGTTCTCGCTGCTGGCGAACGCGTTTTCCTACGCTGCCGGATGCATTATAAATTTGTGGATATGAGAGGTGCGACATGAAGAAATGGATATCGCTGTGCCTGATGCTGGCACTGTTTACGGCCTTCGCCCCGGCGCGCGCGGATGTGCTTTGGGAGCCGGACAATCGTTTTTATAGAGCGCACGCGGAGGAATGCACCAGCCATAGTCGGGTATATTTCGCCAACGGCCCGGAGGGCAATGTGACGCTGTACAGCGCGCCGGACAGTATTTTTCCGGTAGCGCAGGTAGAAAACGGCACGCGTCTGTGGATCAGCTTCCTATATGAGGACTGGGGCTGCACGGACTCGGAGGATCGCCCGGGATGGTGCCCGCTGAACCAGCTCGTCCCGATTTATGATTCTATTTCCTTTGCGGAAGAATATGGCGCTCAATTTCGAGTGTATGCGGGGGAATTCACCGGATATGACGGCCCGGCGGAAGGCATTACCTTTTGGAGTTATCCCGGCGCGCCGGAGCCGGTAATGTGTTGGCAGG
Source organism: uncultured Eubacteriales bacterium (assembly GCA_910586105.1). Taxonomy (GTDB): domain Bacteria; phylum Bacillota; class Clostridia; order Oscillospirales; family Butyricicoccaceae; genus QXXE01. The sequence goes on from CAJUGU010000019.1 coordinate 4,075, forward strand.
ACGGCGACGAAATTTTGGAACCGTTGACCGAAGCGGACACATTTACACAGGTTTTCACGGACGAGGAAGGGTTCCGCTGGGGCTATTGCAATTACCTGTATGGAATCCGGAATTTCTGGATGTGTTTTGATGAACCGACAAAGACCGATCACGCCATCCGGGCGATTCCGGACTATAACCTGACCCCGGCTAAAAAGGTCTTGTTCCCGGTATCGCTGTGGATCCCGACGGCGCTGGTGCTTACGGTAGTCGGCGTGACCGCCGGGCTGCTGTGCGGCCTGCGATATAAAAAGCGCAGGACGGATAAAGCATCGGAAACCTGACCGGATAGACGAAACAGCAAGGGGCTGTCTCAATGAACTGCTCCCCGCCAAGTGGACAATGAAATAATAAACGAAAAATTCACAGCGCTACGGCGCTGTGGCAACCGCAGATTCCGGTATGAGGCTTTCGAGCCTGCTATCGGAATTTGCGGTTTTCTGATGCCACTTTGTAAAACTCATGCTTCTGCATCGGTTATGAAAAATGAGCTGTGTAAATGCAAATATCCCATAAAAATTAGACCATACTGAAGATGTAGCTAAACAAGGCAACGCCGAGGAGCGACCTGACGCAGGCTGTGAGCGATAGCGGTAGAAGGGGTGGCGGCTGACGCCGCTCCTTCTTACTACCGGGTCGCTCCAAAGCGGATAAACCTCGGGAGTTTGTGGGCTGGCTCTCAAACGTCAGCCTCAAGTGTTCCTGATCCTGGACAATCTGAAAGTTCAGCATGGCAAGCTTGCCGCAGCCTGGCTGGAAAAGCACAAGGAGAAAATTGAGGTATTTTCCTGCCGTCCTATGCCCCAGAATATAATCCGGATGAATACTTGAATCACGCTCTTAAAATTTCTGTACATTCCGGCCAGCTGCCCTATACTACGAAGACATCTTTCATAAGATCCAGGCATCCATGCGGAAATTGCAGCATCATCCGCCTCTTGGGTTCTGCTTCTTCCGCCCCTCGACCCTTTCCTATCTTTTTCTTCGGAAGTAATATATCTTTGCAAAATCCAACATGCCTTTAGCAAAATTTCTCCATCTCCAGCGGTGAAACTTCATGATTTGTCATCGTATTATATTTCAAATCATATAACTCTTTGTTTCTGTTCTTTTTGTAATAAATAACATCTCGAAAAGAAAGTTCTATGGATTCTCCAATTTCTAATAAAGTAATTTCCTCTCCCAATATCCATTTATTTTGATGAAATATCTTTTCGAAACGTTTATATTCCCCGTTTATAATTGCACTTTTACTGCCCCTTTAGTCAGCGTAATTTCACGCCTTCGCCATCTGCTCCAGCGTATAAATACCGCATTGGCAAATTTTCATGAACGCCTGTACTAAAACATAACGAAAAGCAAGTGCTTTGCTCATCGAATTGTTCTTTGTCCAACTGATCGTTGAATCCCTTTACGCTTGATAGCCAAAACTGTTTTGATGAAAGAATGTTGTCTGCTGCCCTTCTGCTCGTATAGTGATAGTATCCACAATGTTCATATTCTCGACCTGGCAGATAATTTTCAATATCATCTACTGTCCTGAACTTGTTAAACTCATTCCATTCCCACTTGCTCTTTAATCATGTAGGCTTTCCTTTTTCTTCCGAGACATTGTACATCTTCGCATAATACTCCTGGTAAGCCCCGGTTGTGATCCGCCGAACCCATTCTGCATTCGATAAATACCACTGAATGGTCTCATGGATGCCCTGCTCGAAGGTATAGGAAGGCTGCCAACCGAGTTCTGACCGGATTTTTGTGTTGTCGATCGCATACCGGCGGTCATGGCCCGGACGGTCCTGCACATATGTAATCAAACTTTCCGGCTTCTGCAATTCGTTTAAAATCAGCCGTACTATTTCAAGATTTGCTTTTTCATGATTACCGCCGATGTTATAAACTTCCCCAAGCCTGCCGCGCTCCAATGTGTCCAAGATCGCCACGCAATGATCTTTCACGTGCAGCCAATCCCGAATTTGCATCCCATCGCCATAGACCGGCAGCGGAATATCCTGCTGTGCGTTATGAATCATCAACGGAATCAGCTTTTCCGGGAACTGATAAGGGCCGTAATTGTTTGAACAGCGGGTAATGTTGACCGGCAGTCCATAGGTATGGTAATACGCCCGTACCAGCAGATCCGCAGATGCCTTTGACGCGGAATAAGGGCTGTTCGGTGACAGCGGTGTTGCCTCCGTAAACATCCCGGTTTTTCCAAGCGCGCCATAAACTTCATCTGTGGATACCTGCAAATAACGTACGCCTGCACGGTATTCCCGCGAATACTTGTTATCAGGTTCCAGCTTCCAGTGCGCCTTTGCGGCATCCAGCAATACCTGCGTCCCCAGTACATTGGTTGTCAGGAAAACTTCCGGGTCGGTAATGCTGCGGTCAACATGGGACTCCGCCGCAAAATGTACGACCGTGTCAAAATCATATTCGTCAAACAGCCGGCTTACCAGCTCACGATCGCGAATGTCCCCTTTGACGAACTGATATCGGGTATCCGTTTCCAAATCTTTCAGATTTTCAAGGTTACCGGCGTAAGTCAACAAGTCCAAATTCACGAGAAAGACATCGTCTTTCTCTTCCAGGATATACTGGACAAAGTTGGAGCCAATAAATCCAGCCCCGCCAGTTACTAAAATGTTTTTCATGGTTCTTCCTCCGCGATCTTTAACAGATACTGCCCGTATTCCGTCTTACGCATGGGTTCCGCCAGCCGGAGCAGCTGTTCCCGGTTAATATACTTTCTGCGGTAAGCGATTTCCTCAATGCAGGAAATATACAGTCCCTGCCGTTTCTGAATGATCGAAACAAACCTTGCCGCTTCCAGCAGCCCGTCATATGTACCGGTATCCAGCCACGCCATCCCGCGCGGAAACAGCTTGACTTGAAGCTGCCCCTGTTCCAGATAAGCGTTATTGACCGCCGTAATTTCCAGTTCCCCGCGGGCAGAAGGCTTGATCCTCTTCGCAATTTCAACAACCTGATTATCATAAAAATACAGCCCAGGAACAGCGTAATTAGACTTCGGCTTGTCCGGCTTTTCCTCCAACGAAAGAACTTTGCCCTGCGCATCAAACTCCACCACACCAAAGCTGGACGGCTCACTCACCGGATAACCAAAGATCGCTGCTCCCTCTTGAATTTTCGCAACGTCAAGCAGCATTGCCGAAAATGCCGTTCCATAAAAAATGTTATCGCCGAGCACAAGCGCCACCCGCTCCCCGGCTATAAAATCCTCACCGATCAGGAATGCTTCCGCCAGTCCATTCGGATGCTCCTGCACCGCATAAGACAGTCGCAGTCCAAGCTGCTTTCCTTCGCCCAGAATCTCCTCAAATACGGACAGGTCACGCGGGGTCGAAATAATCAAAATTTCCTGAATCCCTGCCAGCATCAAGGTTGACAGCGGATAATAAATCATCGGTTTATCATACACCGGAAGCGCTTGTTTGGAAACGCCTTTTGTGACCGGATACAGACGCGTTCCCGAGCCGCCCGCTAAAATAATCCCTTTCATAAACGCAGCCTTTCTATTCATTTGCTGATACACTTTTCATGCCAAAAACAGCAAAATCCCGAAGATGATAACAGCCATACCTTTCATTTTTTCCCAACTGATCCTTTCCTTTAAAATCAGCCAGCTGAAAAGCGGAACAAAAATCTGCCCAGATGCATCTAACGCAGACGCCAGCGACAAGGGTATGAACCTCAAAGCATATACATTGAGAAAGGTTACTCCTAAAAAAAGAGCATACCCACCAATGACAAACGGGTTGAAATATTCGCTTCGCTTGTCATCATATTGCCTTTCAGCGGCATATTTTAAAAGGATCTGCGATAAAGATGCAATCACGACGCCGCCTAAAAGTATCAAAATACCTGTCAGTAACTCACGATCCATCTGCCTTCACCACGCCTCGGATTCCCGCCAGAATCAATATTGCCCCTGCCAGCATATTCACGCTAAGCTTTTCACCAAAGAACAAAATCCCCCACAGCATTCCCAGCACGGTTGCAAACGGACGGTTTGCATAAGCCGTTGTCAAAGGAAACGCCTTGAGCACTTGCTGCCACAGCAATGCATAAAGTACAAGAAAGGCTAAGCCGCATCCATATAAAACTACAAACTGCACGGATAATATCGAATAAAATGATGCAGCCTTACTCATGAGGGATGAAACCGAATATATGACGATCCCCCCGTATAAAAGCAAATATTTTCTAAGATAACGAATTTTTTTCATCATAATTTTTTTCCACAGATGGTATACTGCCTATATTAACTGTTTCTCGGATCACATACTGTGGTGAATTATTGATGCTGATATAAATTCTCCCGATGTATTCCCCGATCAGTCCCATCATCATCATCAATATCCCGCTGACAAATAAAATCACAGCCATCAAGGAACTGTAACCAGCCAGAATATCCGGCGTCAGGATTTTATGAACCACCACCCAGATCCCGAACAGGAAACCTGCCGCCGAAAATACGATCCCCAGCAAAGTTGCAATGCGCAGTGGTAAGACCGAAAACGCCGTAAAACCATTCAGCCATAAATTCAGCGATTTCAAAAAGGTATAGCCGCTGCTTCCCGTTTGCCGTTCTCGTTCGTCCATCAGCACATTTGCAATTTTTCCGGTTGTCCGAAGAAAAAGCCCATCGATGTAAGGATACGGGTTCTGATATTTCAAAATTTCCTTGCAGACGAACTTCTTCATTGCAGAAAAATTGGACAACTGCAATTCCTTTGGCTTTTTTAACAAAATCTGCGCCATTTTTGCATTAACCAAACTGCCAAAATTCTTAAATGCACTTTGTCTTTTACTTGGGTATTTGGCGAGCGATATGTCATATCCATGAAACAGCGGCTCCAGAAGTTCCCACAGCTTATCGATTGGACACTGCCCATCATCATCAACACTTACGATGATATCGCCTTCCGCATAAGCATATCCCGCCATCAGCGCAGCGTGTTTCCCTCCGTTTTTCGCCAAATCCAATATTTTGATGCGGCGATCCGCCTCTCCTCTCCGTTTCAGCACTTGCAATACCCGGTCAGGGGAGTTGTCATTCACTGCAATCACTTCGTATGCGTATCCCGGTCTTTGCTCCACCGTTTTTTCAATTTCACTCAATACGTCTTCGATGGAATCTTCGCTTCGATAGCAAGGAATTACAAAACTAATCTTGACCTGTTTCATTTTGTAATTACCTTTATGTATTTCTCCATATGATCCATTCTTTCACACATAGTTTCCATATCCGGATGCTGGATCAATGCAGCCCCTAATCCAAATCCGCCATGTTCAAAACGGTTTACAGGCTCTCCATTTTTTGCCCAGATATCCAAAAGCAAAAGATCCTCCCGGATAGCATCGCAAATATCTACACGGTCAAAACAACCGTTTTCCAGCGAATGCAATATATACGATGAAACAAACTTTTCTTTCAGCGGTTTTGACGGGATCATGCATTCTTCATCAATCGCCGACAAAATAGTCAGTTTGGCCAAATCGATCTCACGCGCTGCTTTGAGCGCATCGGTAATGAGGTTTCCACCATTCCTTGGGCCGATCTCTAAAATATATACGTCCCCTTCCCGATCCACAATAAAGTCCAAGTTTACAGCACCATTCTTCATTCCGAGCAGCGAAAGCAGACGCTGGATTTCTGCCAATGCTTTTTCCTGAAATTCCTCCGGCAAATTGGAAGGATAGCTCTCGCCAATCGGTACCAATGGATTACATAAACAATCAAAATGCTCGTTCATAAGCCCGGCAAAGGCAACTTTTCCGTTAATCAAAAAAGCATCTCCAGCAATCTGATATCCCTTGCGTTCTATATATTCTTCCACGACTACCCTGCCGCAGCGTGTATATTCCCACGCCTGCCGCCATGCATCCTCCAATTCAGCAGCACGATAAATCTTACTGACCCCTTTGCTTCCGGACGCATCCACAGGCTTTACCATGACCGGTTTTTTTATGCCCTGCATAAAATCCCATGCGTCCTCATAACAGGCAAATGCCTTCCCTTTCGGCGTCCGAAACCCATGTTCTTCCATGAATTCACGCATTCTGTCCTTATGTGTCAGGATTTCAACGGCTTGCAGCGGGTTTCCGGGCAATCCCATCTTTTCTGCGACATATGCAGCAGTCGGCGCAGATACATCAGACGCATAAGACATAATCCCGTCGATCTGCAATTCCCTTGCCAATTTCAGGACGGCTTCCCGATCTGTTGTGCTGACATTATGGTATTCATCCGCATACTTATGCGCCGGATTATCCGGCAGGTAGTCCACACTAATGACATGACAGCCCAATTCTTTCGCCGCTTTTGTAGCGGTCATCTGAAAATAATTCCCGCCGAGCAGCATTATCTTTTTTTGCATTACTTTCTCACACCTTAAAGTCCGTACTTTTCTTACCTTCCAGAACAATGCTCCGCGTGGGGACGACTACATCATATGGCTTTGTATCCTTCGTTACATTTGCCCCAGCGCCAACCAACGTATAATCCGCCAGTTTCACATAATTTCCAATAATGCTTCCCGCTCCTATGAAACAATGATTCCCAATGACAGAGTTCCCACAAGGAACAATATTTGTTGATAATAGATTAAAACTTCCTGCCGTTCCATTATGAGCAATAAATGAAATATCAAACAATACGTTTGCATCCCCAATACTGCAAAACGGTGCCAAAACAGTGGCCGCTCCAATAATATTCCCACAGCCCATTTCCTGAGAATGATTGATTACAGTTGGATGAATGATATTGGGCAATTCATAGCCAAGACGTTTGCATTCCCAAAAGGCTTTTTCTCTTGCCGCAAACATTCCGCCACCCAAAAATGCCAGCGCCATACAATACTGTTCTGGTGGATAGCAACAGGCGACCTCCTCGAATGGAATCAATGGCAGATTATTTTTGCGGTCGGAATTTTCCTCCATGTATTCTTTTCCCACCGTAAACGCAGCTACGGTTTCGCCTAACGCTTCTTCCAGCAGATACTGAACATAGTCCGCAAACTGCCCAGCGCCATAAAGCACAAACGGTTTCATATCAACACTCCTTTACGATCAAGTCCAATATTTCAGCCAGCTTTACCATATCCGAGGTCTGATACCGCTGATCAATCGGGATACAGAGCAGATCGCTGCTTAATTCGTACTCTATACTGCCTGGCTGGCATATATCCAGACATTCACGCCACAATGTCGGCGTATAAATCCGTTTCGAGCGCAATGCTTCCCGTATCGCCGCCCCTTTCCCACGGGTTGCCCAATAGGGGTATACATATGGTACGCCATCCCCCGCAGGGAGTTTCAACCGGTTAGTGGCTCCAATCAGCTGATCCAGTTTTTGATAATTTTTCCTTCTTCTGTTTCGTATAAAATCATACGGCGCGCCTGCCAGAACTTTTTGTGTCAATATCGACATCCCCGTCCTTTTGCATGAAAGATGCCGTTCATTCTCCAGATTCTCAGCGTACGCGGCATTTGTCCCGGCTGCATGCGCCTTGCATAGATATGTATACGAATCCCACGAACGCTCCAACGGCAGTTGACGAGCTTTGCAATCCTTTTCGATCAGATACGCCCCATCCGGCACCCCGACGAATTTTCGGCAGCTGTATATATTGCTTACACCGTTTCGCAAAATCGGAGACGCAAAGAATGCCTGTGTGCAATCCAAAATTACGTTTTGATAGGATGCCTGCATCACTTCCATCTGCCGATCCATCAGTCCGAAATAATTTACCAGTAAGATGCCTGTATCGGCTGAACACGCTTCCGCAGCAACCGGGCACAGCCGTGCATCAATCGAATATCTTTCTGTTTCGACTCCGAGCCCCGCAATTTCCGCTGCAACGGTATCACAAATATAGTACGGAAGGCAAACCTTTTTCAGCTTTGCCGCCTTTACCGCCTCAGCGATTGCAGTCCGTCCGCAATTATAGCGTCGGATCTCCTTTTCCGATACCTGAAAATATTCTTTTCCCCGTACCAATTCCAATGGCAGATATCCACCATATTCTGCAAGCATTATTGAACCTCCTAAACAGATTGGATCCCTTTGAAATGCCTGCAATCACAATTTCCAGTAACATCCCTGATACCTTCGGCTTATTCAGCGTTTGTTTGGAAATCTGTTTCGCATAATCTGATGTTTGGCAAGACGTAAAACAGGTTATCAGACCGAAAAATCGGTGCTTTTTTTGTTGCCTAACGTGACACTGCGTGCAGGCACAACGACATCAAACGGTTTCGTATCTCTTTTTACATATGCACCAGCCCCAACCAACGTATAATCCGAAATTGTTACACGATCAAAGACCACAGCATATTTCCCAATATAACAGTAGTTTCCAACTGTGGCGAATCCAGAAAATCCCACCCCGCCAGAGACGGTATTGAAATCCCCAATTATATCATTATGCGTAATGGCGACATTATCCCAGAACAAGTTCCCCTTCCCAATTTTGACAAAAGGCTGTACCAAAACTTTTTCAAGAAAAATGTTCCCTTCCCCGATTTCAGCATCCGGTGAAATCAGGCAGCTTGGATGGATAAATGATGCAATATCATACCCCCCCCCGCCCAGTGTAGGGTTTTTGCACATCCGGAAGAATCGCTCCCGCAATCGATTCATTTCTTTTGCGCCGATCGCAAGTAATACTTCATGCGTCTCTGGCTGGCAATGCTCTGGAAGCTGTTCAAGCGGATAAACCGGGAGCCCCAAAAATTCCTTTCCCTGCATATATGCCTTTTCCACTGAAAACGCTGCCACGCGACGCTTATCATAATTTTTTATGTAAAAATACATCAGTTCTGCAAAGCTTCCGGTTCCCAGAATCACGATATCTTTCATTTCTCTCCCCTTTCTTTCCATTTCGTGAATACAATATCTTCAATACATATTATAAAATCACATAAAGTTAACCGAATAACCTCTTCCCTCCGGCTATCTCAAAATTACAGCCATTTCAAAATCTGTTTTACAACAATTTCAGCCTGTTCCTGCGCCATATCCGCATATAGCGGTAAGCGGAGCACTCTTGCACCCATGTCTTCAGTAACCGGGCAATCTTCCGCACTCCACCCCAACCTTTTCCCCATAGGGGCGGAGTGCAGCGGCACATAGCAGATGTAAGCCATAATGCCTTGCTCTTTGAGCTTGTCCACCAGTCTTGTTCTTGTCGTATCATCTGGTAATACAATATTATACATATGCGCGTTATGCTGAACCTCATGTGGCACAATCGCACGTCTCAGCTTCCCCAACCGTTCTAAAGGCTTCAACTGCTCATGATATGTATTCCAAATCCGCATTCTTTTGTCCATAATTTCATCATAGCGTTCCAGCTGTGCACACAGAACTGCCGCAAGCAAATCCGACGGCAAGAAAGAAGATCCGATATCGTGCCATGTATATTTATCCGTCCACCCCTTTAACACCTGTCGGCGATTAGTCCCCTTTTCACGGATTATTTCCGCACGTTCCAGATATTTCGGTTCATTCAGGACAATCCCACCGCCTTCTCCCATGACATAATTCTTGGTTTCGTGAAACGAATAACACCCAAATTCTGATAAAGCGCCCGCATAACGCCCTTTATAGGTCGAGCCAATAGACTGTGCCGCATCCTCAATTACAAACAGGCCATGTTTGGATGCGATTTCGTTGATTGCGTCCATTTCACAGGGGATTCCCGCATAATCCACACAATATATTGCTCTGGTTTTATCCGTGATCAGCCGCTCGATCAACGTCTCATCTATATTGAATGTATCTGGGCGAATGTCGCAAAAAACCGGTTTGGCCCCACGCAGGAGAAAAGCATTCACAGTTGATGAAAACGTAAATGAAGGAACGATCACCTCATCCTCTGATGTAAGATCGATCAGGATCGATGCCATTTCCAATGCGGTTGTACCCGATGTAGTCAACAACATATTTTGAATTCCAAAACGCTGGCGAAGCTGTTCATACACGCGCAATGTATATTTTCCGTCGCCAGACAGCTTGCTGCTCTGTAACGCATCTATCAGGTATTCTTCCTCAAGCTTTGACACAGAAGCTTTGTTAAATGGGATCATAGCAATGTTCCTTTCGTATATAACGTATCCGTCAAACAGCTTTGTTTTCTGATCTCCGCCACATTTTTTTCGCGTAAAGCCTTTTGTGCGCACATGCGATAAAACGTCCGGATCGATTTTAAAAAGGCATTATCCGTCCCTACCGCTATGGTTTGCTCACCGCCATGGATTTTCAGCTTCAATTCGACAGGGTGATCCGGCGGCGCTGTAAAAATTCGATCCGCCTGGCAGGAGCCTGCGCTGCCCCAGATTTCCAGCTCGCATTTATAGCTGTTATCCATTCCAAATGCTATTTGCGCACACGCCCCCTTGTCATTTTCCAATACGGCAGAACCATACAAATCCACCTCATATCCCACAGGCTGTGACAATTTTGCCTGTACGACCTGTACGGTATTGCCCAGCAATTCCAAGGCCAGCCGCACCGGATATCCGCCGCAGTCAAGCAACGCACCGCCGCCCAACTCTTTTTGGTAGCGGAAATCGTCTTCACCGCGTTTTGGGAAACCAAAGGACATTCGTAACAATCGCAGTTCGCCAAGCTCTCTGTTTGCAATCAGTTCCCTGATTTTCTGTAACTGACTGTGATACAGGAACATATAGTTTTCGTGTACGGCAAGGTTTTTCTTCTCCGCCAATGCCAACAGCGTTTCTGTGTCCCTCTGACAGATTGTAAACGGCTTTTCCATCAGCAAATGCTTGCCGGATCCCAGCACCTTTTCGCCCCATTCATAATGGAGCGCGGGCGGCAGCGGGACATAAACCGCATCAATATTTTGATCTGCAAGAAGCGCTTCATAAGACGGATACCCCTGCCCGCCATATGCTTCCACAAAGCGCTCCGTCTTTTCCAATTGGCGGGATGCCACACCTGCATATGTAATCTCCGGGCACATTTGCAATGCAGGCAGAAAGCGTCGGTATGCGATATCCGCCGTCCCTAAAATTCCAAGCCTCATTTCAAGCCTCCAACAAAGACAATAAGTTACGCAGCTGGATATTCAAGATATTATTGATCTGCACCAACTCGTTTAAGGTACGGTAATCCAATAGAAAATATCCTTCTGGAAGCTCAGGAAGCTCGTCCACATCCACTTTCAGAAGTACATTCCGGTTCTGCTCATGATAGAACCGTCCACCTTCTTCGGAAAGCAAATGGTCAAACAGTACTCCTTTGCCCTGTGCCAACCGCGCTGAAAAAAGCGCCCCAACGGCGTTTTCCTCCGGAGAAAGCGCATTCGCTTCCCGTTGGATGGTCGGCCCAAGCTCGACTCCATCAAAACAGCCAACTTCCGGCATAGCTTTTACGAGGAATTTCAAGACCCCGTTTTCTTCGCAGCCAATCAATCCAAAAGCTGCAATACCGGTTGCCTCAAAAAGCGGCTGCGTCCAATGTCTGACCTCTCTCCCCTCGATTGAAATATCGCAAAAAACGGTTTTAAAAGGATACGGATGCTTACAAACAAATTCGTTTCCGTGCATCTCCCAATCATCCAACTCGTGCAGGGGCAACAATTTATGCTCCACGTTATGAAACATCTTCCAGTTGTTGATATACTGATAAATTTCCGGCAGCTTATTCTGCCCGTCTCCCAAAAACACGGATCGGAACAATGCTTTATCCCGAAAACCATCCGACAGTTCTGAAAGGCCAAGCGGCGGCAGATTCAGTTTGGAAAATGGAATACAGGACAGTACCGTCCGCGTATCCATATTGACCAGATTGTCCTCCCGCATCAAACGTTTAATTTGCCCCAGCGTCATCCAGCGGTGCGAAGGCAGCGCCGGAATATCCGCCTCCACCCGCAAGATGATATTCCGGTTGCGTTTTTTATAAAACCGGGAGGACTGCTCTGATTGTATCTGATCGACTACAATCTCATAATTTCCCGCATTTAAGAAATATTCCAGATATGGCGGGGATGCCCCGCCGTGCTTCCGGGTAAAATTGCTTTTTGTCGCTTGAATTGTCGGAGAAATCTGAATCCGGTTGACATTTCCTGGTTCGATTTTCGCCTGCATCAGAAAGTGCATCACACCGTCCATTTCACGGCAGAGGATGCCCAAATAGCCAATCTCCTCCTGCAAAATAATGGGCTGGGAACATATTGTTTTTCCTTCCTTCTGCTGCCGATAACCCATAATACGGAAAAAGCTGTTGCTTCGGTTGCGGATACAGCCATTTTCATGATCGTAAAACCAGAAGCCATCTTTCGGAAACGACGTTTTATGAATCTCAACCGCGATGGTCTCGTTTCTTTTTTGAATCCAGTGCAGAAGTTCCTCCGTGGAGTTTAGACGGCTTTCGTCCGCATACCAGCTCTGCGCGATGGAAAAAAGCGTATCATTCATAATGGATCATCCTCTCTCTCGCAGTTTTTTATTCCCGGACATATACTTTTATTTGCAGCTCAGGGATATCCGTTTCCAACCGGTAATTTTCATTCAACGTCGATTGGAGCCATGGATCGGCAGCGTATAAATGATCCTGAAACAGATACACTCGATCATAAGAAAGGACTTCTTCAGATGTCAGGTTCCATTGAACCACTATATCAAGCGGATCCCTCCGCCCGTATCGTTCAATATAGTAGCGTATCCATCCTTCGCGTTCCCAATCTCCCATCGTTGTTGCGATCAGGGCTTTCCCATTGAAAATATAGTCCCCCTGCTCATACAGCCAATCCGCTGTTTCCCGATAAGTATATTTGTCCGATCTGCATGCGCCTCCTACCGAAATACAATTCAAGGCAAAGAGCGAGGAAAGGAAAACACTTGCCACAGCGGTTCCTGAAATTGAAGATCCTGTGCTTTTCAAAGAAGTCAGGCTCGACACAACAGATGCGCACAAAAGTGTTGTCTGCGGAATCAGTAAAATAAAATACCGTTCCATCCATAAAGTCATTTCATGATTTATAAATCGTCCATAAATGTATATGATTCCGACCACCGTGACCACTGAACCTGCCATAAATATTTGATAAAATTCCAGCAGGCTTTTTTTTTCGGGATGGCCGAAACATAATAATACAGCCGCGTAGGCAATCGCCAGCATCAGCAGCCAAAATGCAGGTTCATAGTTCCCGGCTAACGTCCGAAGGAGACCGGCAGCATGCGCTGCTGTTGGAACCGGGGCATAGTGAAACGTAATCCCGGTTCCACCATTTTTCCAGCCTGCCCAGAACATAAGGCCAACCCATATCAGACATGCGGAGCCTGGAACCAAATAAGCGCACCCTGAACGCCATGAAATCTTCTTTTTTATAAAAAGATACAAATCCGCAAGAAAATACAAGCCACAGAGCATCATGCCAAAATAGTGCGTCATTCCTAAGCCAAATAAGGAAATACTATAAACAACCAACCATTTCCCACATTCTGCGTTCTTATTTTTTTGGATAAAGCTGTATAGGCAAAATGTACTGAAAAAGAACAATATGGCATAGGTTTTAAAACTTATGCCGGAGTATCCCCATACAGTCGAAGAAAAACCCATCATGCATGCAGCCAAAAAACCGCACCATCGTCCCTTTAGATGCTCTCCTGTAATTCCGATAATATAAACGGATACCGCCGTCGCAAAGATTGGAAATGACAAAAGCCACTTTTCACCATAGGGCGCAAGGCGATACCATATATAAGTAAATACACCGCCTAGCGGAGGAGCTCCCGCTTGTGATGCTAAGCATCTTTGCACCATATTTTCAATGCTTTCACTGCTAAATTTCAGAATTATCAGCTCATCAAGGCCAAGCGAGTACTCATCCGCAACATGCAGCATAAGTAAAAACGATGCCAGCGCAATTAGAGCATAGTACGGCTTCCCTCCATTCTTTTCCATCCAGATCCGATAGCGCTCTGGCCTATGGACGGAAAGCTGGATCATAGAAACCGCGCCAAAGAACCAGATAAAAAGCAAAACCGCATACAATGCCAGATAGTGAATCTGGTTCATGACAAGCGCTGATGTGGAACTTCTTCCGATGGGGACGGATACCGTACTTTCGTCCTCGGAAAACGTATCGGCAGTCCACGTTTCCCCGCCAGCGGATATTTCTACAAACCCCCGCCAAATGCCACCACGAAAGTCCAGTGTCCTCGACCATCCGACTGGGATTTTTACCGTAACGGAACGGGTGACACCCTCCGGCTGTCTGGAATCGGTTTCATTCCGCCAGATATACGATTCGCCAATCCAGAACCATTTGCCATCCACAATCTGCAAGGATTTTCCCGGAACATAAGTGCGACCGTCCACAGCATAGCCATCCAGAAAAATTTCATCCGAAACTGCTTCCTCACGCTTCTGTCCCACGCCAGTCAAAGTCACCTGATCCGTGAAAGGAGGAAGCGTATCCGCAACGAAATTCGCAACAAATGCTGCAACAACCGTCAGAATCGCATATCCAACCAACTGTTTTTTACTCCACGCCCCTTGGGCAAGCCAAACGCCTCCCAGTACGGCGCCTACGGCAAGCAAAATCTTGACGAGACAGGCGCTCATTAGAATCAAACCAATTACCTCCTCATTTTCTTCCTTATCGTACCAACAACTGTTATACTGAAAGAATCCGACTTGCAGTACCGCATTTATCGCATCGTTTTCAGCTTACGATAGATCTTCAGAAGGAAAAGAAATATTTTTTTGGGGATATAACCCCATCCGGAATCCGCAAATCCGCGCAGCTTCTGCACCAGTTTCCACGAATTAGAGTTATATAGCGTATCCAGTTCCACAAGCTTATCCGTCAGCCCTTCTGCATTTGCGGCGGCATAATTAAGCGCATTATGAACTGTTTGATAGCTCCCGCCCCATCTCAGGATTAGATTTGCCGAAACTGGTTCCCAACAGTTCACCGCATCCGGGTTCCGGACCGGATGATTTCCTCGTTCCATAATTTGATACAGGAATTCCCGAAGCTTTTCCCGCTGGTGAAAGTCATAATCCGGTTGGAGCGGCGGCTGGCGCAGCATTTCCAGGTACTGTTCATCGTCTCGATCCAGCTCTTTCACGCGTTGGATCACCGCATTCAAATCATCCCCATAATCCGCACAGTTAATGAATGCTTTCGGGTTATATTCCCTTACCACCTCCGGATTTCCCCAATAGATTGGCACCGAGTATGCAAAAAATGGATTGATCAATTTCTCAGTCGTCATTCCCGGAATCCGTATATTTTCAAATGCAATCGTAAATTTATACTGTTTTAGAAAGGACTGCTTACTGTCCTGCCAGCTGTTGCCCCTCACAATCGGACACCCGCCTTCATCAAACCCCTCGTAGCGCCTGGCCAGCAGGTCGGTATCCAAGTTATGCAGGACACGCCCTGGGCAATCGACTTCCTTATATTCCATTAATTTTTTACAAAAATCAATGCGAAGTCTTGCTCCATCCCCTTTGACGGCATTCGAATAAATAAAATTACAAAATTTCCGATGTGCCATCTGTTCGTTCACTGTGGAACGGTCTAAAATCTGGCGTGGCATCTCAATACCGATACTGCTCGCCAAGAGTCCGGCTGCGCGGTGATATCGATCCCCCAGCGTCATATATGTATAACCGATTGCATAATCGCAGTCATTAAAGTTGGGCAGTACGGGCTCTCCGTCCATGAAAATCCGAACACAGTCCGGATAACCCAAATATTCAATTCCGAATACGCTGTAAAACAGGAAATCCGGCTGGTCCGAAAATATGATTTCATAGCGCTCCCGCAACATATCCAGAATAAAATTATCCTGCGAATTAAATTCCCCGGGCATATCTACAAATTTGACTTTCAATGCTTTTCGGTTCATCTTTTCGTCCTCGCCAGTTTAAACGCTGCCCATGCCTTAATCGACCGCAGGATGGCCTGCATCCCAACATTGCCGCAACGGCACGCGCTGATAAACGCAGTAATCGGGTCGGGCACATAGCAGGGCGCACTTCCGCCAACGCCGCCTGCCGCGATGAACCGCGGCGAACAGACCGCCATATACTGCGAATAATTCAGTACATGAAGAGTGGCATTATCAACACAGAAAATCTGCTTAAAGCGCTGTACATCCTCAGGCGAAGACAATCGCAGAAACAGGTTTTTCTCGCAGATCAGCGCGTTTGTTGCCCGTATTTTCCGGAACAGGCAGTCTCGTTCCTCCGCCCCCTGGAGCAGACGCCAATAATCATTTACGACACTGTCCATCAGGTTCCAATAGTGGTCTTTCCAAACCCGTTTATTCGTATAAACGGATTGATAAGTTGTTTCCAGCTCATCCAGCTGTTTTTCAATGCTTTTGCACAGTTTTCTGTCCCGTTCCTCAAACGACAATTTTTTGAGCCCATCCGCCGCCGCCGCTGCCGGCCCTCGCGGATGGATATTATCCAATATTGCAAGCTGCAGTAAATAATCCTCGCAGCGGATCGAACAAAAAGTTAGATAATCCACATGGAATGTATTATAAAAAGCCTGCGCCCGGTCTTCTAAGGCCCAACTACAAAATTTCACGTTCTTTTCAACCCAGCAGATCAGGCTGCGCATGATCTCGAACGCCGCCTGCCGTTCCTCCGGGTTCTGAATCAGCTTCCAGCTGCAATTAAAATACCAGTCCAAATTATGGCGGTATGCCATGAACCAAAGGCGCTGATATTCCACAATCTCCGTTTGAAAAATGGATCTCCATGCCCGCTCAATATTACGGGCGCAGTCGATATTTGCATAGCGAATCTGTCCGCCAAGCGGACGCGTGATTGGCTCTGTATAGGTATACACGTACATATCCGTAAAAGCCGCAGCCGGCTTCTTCAAGATAAACTGGGAATAGAACAGATAATCTTCATATTGCGCCATTGATTCATCAAATCGCAGATGATGCTTTTCGATTATGCTGCGGCGAAAAATCTTATTCCATAATGTCGTATTCCCTGACTCAAAACACCGCTCAATGCCAGTTTGGGAAGAGTAGTGGGAAAATGGCCGAACCGCACTATTTTCATTCGGATACATCCTGGAGTAATTCCCTGTTACAATATCCGCTTTTTCTTCCGCTGCGATCCGAAGCAGTTCGCGATATGCCCCCTCGGGAACTGCGTCATCCCCATCACAGAAATGGATGAACTCCCCTTCCGCAAGCTCCAGCGCAGCGTTTCTGGCGGCAGATGGGCCTTTATTCTCCGAAAGGTTGATTGGGATGATCTCCGGATGCATTTCGGCATATTTCAGCAGTTTTTCCCATGTCCTATCTGTACTGCAATCATTTGCTACAATAATCTGCATCCGGTCAATCTTTTGCAGAAGCACGGAATCCAAACAGTCTTCGATACAGTCCTCCAGATTATATGCTGGGATAATTACACTCAAATTGACCTTGTTCGGAGACATAGGCGCCTTTTTCAGCATCTCCTGCGCAGCATTACGCCCCCGTTTCTTTTTCCCTTTCAATATGATTCCTCCTGTCAAAACCCCATTGATTCTTCGATTTTATCAATCTGTGAGAAATGCTTCCAGCTTTCTGCGTATACCGACTGCATCAAGTCCCAATGCCTTATCTTTTTCTTCCTTTGTACCATAGTTCCGCAAAATTTCCAATGGGATTTCCGCGCCGCTGATCTGAACCGGCCGTCCCCCTGCCCCATCCATGATTTCCGGATATAAACTTCCCGTATAGAACGCCGCGGAAACAAAAACTTTTCCGCCTACAAGTTCACAGCAAAGCGTCTGTTTGTCAAATGGAGCCAGCGTTGTGTAATACAAAATGGTCACATCAAGTCCGGTACAAGCCTCAAGAGTTGCATCCAGCTGCTCTGCAACTGCGATTACGACTGCGCGTGCGCCGCGTTTTATGACAGCCGCTTTTCCGAATTCGATTGAAACCGGTACTTTGCAGCTATGGTCTGTCATGCGGAAATACGAAGGCTTCCCATCAAAGCAACAGGCATGGAACAATGCCGTAAACTGTTCCGGCGTCCCCGGCGCAAGGATTTCCATCCCCGGCAGCAGGCGCAGGGTCGCCGCATCCTCGGGACAATAGTGCGAATACCCCAGTGTCGAAAAATCATACGCGGCTCCGGTTGTAATAAAATTGCCGCCAATTTTCTGATAGGCAAATCCCAGCTTCAGCTGCTCCAAGGCGCGCTGGACAATAAAAGGCGAAATGCCATATAGAATCGGCGTAACCCCCGCCAGTGACAGCCCTGCCGCCACGCTTACGGTCCCTGCCTCAAAAATCCCAATATTCTTCGCCCGCTCCGGATATTGCTCCAATAAATCGCGGAACGGAAACACCCCGATATCGACCAGCAGCAATGCCGCATCCTTACGGCTCCGAATGATCCCCCGAACCGCCTCCTGCATCGCTTTTCTCACACTCCGCCTCCCCGCGCATCCAAAAGGCCGCGTCTTTTGGCCTGATGCCACGCCGCCAGCCCAATCAACAGCCGGAACCGCCCATCTTCCGCCATTTTCTGAAAATCCCGGACTGGAATTTCACACTGCCGGATCAGTTCCGTTTCCTCCGTCCGCGCAGGGCCGCGTCCAACACACTGCGTAAAATACACACTGCAAGCGGCATTGGAATAACCCTGATTGGTATAATATTCCCCAAGGCATACCAGCTCCCCGGCAATACATCCGGTCTCCTCCTCCAGTTCGCGGCGCGCGGCATTCTCCGGCGTTTCCCCGCGCTCCATCCCGCCGCAGGGAAGCTCAAGTTCCCACCGGTTTAACGTATGGCGGTACTGTTGGATTGCAATCACCTTTCCCTGGTATATCGGAAGGACGCAGACGCTGTCCCCATAAGCCACATATGTATATGGATGTTCCTTACCGCCAACCAGAATCGTATCTTTCACCACTGTCAGCCGGCCGATCGGATAGCTTTCACTCCGTATGACCGGATACGGACGATTATGTTCCACAGCACTCCACCTCTTGAATCAGTTGTTCCATCTCGTTTTTCGTCGGCGCCCGGTGAAACCACGAACGATCCTCCGTCAGCGTCTGACTGCCATATCCCCTTATCGTCTTTGCAAGAACCGCCATTGGCATACCCGGATGCCGGACAGCAAGCGCCTGCGCCAACGCCTCCTCGTCATGGCCGTCCGCCTCAACCGTTTGAAACCCGAACGCACGGAGCTTTTCCGACAGATCTCCCATCCGAACCATCCGCCCGATGGAGTCGTTGTCATCAATAATCAACGTCAGCCGGTCCAGCTTTTCGCTCGCTGCAAAAAGCGCGGCTTCCCACATGGCGCCTTCATTCATTTCACCGTCACCGGCAAGCACGTATACCGAAGCGTTCCGACCCATGATGCGGTTCGCCCACGCCATGCCCGCCGCCATCGGAAAGCCATGGCCGAGACTTCCGGCGGATACTTCAACAAACGGCAGCTTCGTCCGGTCGGCCTGCATGCTAACGCGGGAATCATAGCGGCAGGCGGTCAGCAGCTCTTCCTGTGGGAAATATCCCTTTTCCGCAAGGATCGCCAGCAGCCCCATCGTCGCCTGCCCCTTGCTCAGCACAAATCTGTCCCGGCCTGGATCATCCGCTGTTTCCGGCGACGCCCGGAGTACCCGATCATACAAGACCCGCAGGATTTCTACTGCCGAAAATGTACTGGGTAAATTGGCATCCTGCGCAAAATATGCCATACGCAGGATACTTTTCCGCAGCTGTCTCGCCCGCTCTGTCATAACTGTTTCTCCTCATAGTAATTTCGGACCGCTTCATCGGCGGCTTTCCTAGATAGCGTATAGCGAATCTCTGGTGGAATCCGGTCCAGGATCCCGCTCAAATCCGCCAGATCCGGAACCTGCCGATCCTTCAGGTACCAGCTGTACGCGGAATTCATATCCTTGCTGGCTGTCAGATAATATTCCGGTGAATACCCCCAATAATATTGCCTGAAAATCGGCCAAATCTCTTGCTGAAACACACGCAGAACCTTCAGGATATCATATTTCCCGCCGGCAAATTTATTCAAATACTCCATCAGCAGCTCGGTCGGGACATTTCCCGCGCCGCGCCCCATCCCGTAAATGCTTCCGTCGGCAATCAGCGGACGGCCCGTAGGGATCGAGAAAAACTCGATTGCATTCGAATAAGCCAGCTGAATATTATTATGCGCATGAAAGCCAAACTGGATGTCCGGGGACAGCCGCGCAAGGATCTGATCCGCCATCTGCCGCACATCCTGCCGGTACATGGTGCTAAAGCTGTCCACCATATAAAAACCGTCTGGCCGAACACGGTTCACCTCATCCAGCAGGCGTTCCATTTCATCCGTGCGGTAAAGGAAGGTCGCCATCGCCTGAAGCCAGACCAGATACCCCTTTGCTTTCAGTTCCTCCGCCTTCCGCATTGCCGCCGAATATTCCGGCTTAAAAAAGGCGATCCGAATAAGATCCGGTGTCTTTCCGTTTCGTTCCGGGATAGCATATTGCTCCGCTTCCGCCTGATTCAGCATAACTGCGTACTGGCAATCTGCGTGCCGCGCCTGCAGATGCGGCTCCATCTGAACAAAATCCGAAAATTTCGTGCTTCTGCCAGGTTTGCCTCCCTGGCCCAAAATTCCCAGTTCAATATAGCGCACACCGGCCTCATACAAAGCCTGCATGACGTTCTGCACCGTATCCCTATGAAACGCCCAGTTGTTTACATATCCGCCATCCCGCAGCGTACAATCCAAAAGCAAGCGGGGCCCATGCACTTGATCCACCATACTCTTACTCCCACCAGCGGATCGGTTCAATCATCATTTCCGATTCAAACAGTGCACGGTCCACCGGCGGGAACATATCCTCCGGCGGCAGGGCGATCCGGCTGCCGTCCGGGCGGCTATATTTCGCCTTGACCATCGGGTTGACCTCTTCTTTCCAGCAAAAAACCTCACACAGAACCGGCCCCTCTTCCGTGAGGACCTTCGGAATCACCGTCTCCAGTCCCGCCAGCGTCTCCGCCCGATAATATCGGATGCCGTAGGCAGCCGCTATCTTATCCAGCGGCGGGAACGCCGTGCCGGATTCCGGGTCGACCCCGACAAACCGCCCTTTGAAAATCGTTTTCTGGTGCCCGCGTATTGTACCATATCCGCCATTGTTCCATACAAAAATCTTCGTCGGCAGCTTTTGCGTCACACAGGTTTGCAGCTCCTGAAGATTCATTTGCAGGCTGCCATCCCCTACGATGCACAATGCCTCCCGCTTGCCGCGGGCAATGCTTACGCCGACAACCGCCGGAAGCGCATAGCCCATCTCACACTGTTCCGCGCTGCCGATGTAACGCTGCTGACAGGTCGTATAAAACAAACCCTGCATCGGGATTTCCGTGGTTGCCCCCGCATCCGTTACGACCACACTGTCTGCCTTCAGGAATTGATTGAGCAGACGGATAAAGGCAAATTTGCTGATCCCCCGTGAATCATCCTCCTGATCAGGGGTAAAAACGGGAAATACTTCTTTCCAATGCATGCACTTCTCCGTCCATGCGCGATGCTCCCGCAGATGCAGCTCCGGCAAGGCTAACAAGAAGGCCCCAGCATCCGCGTTAATGACCTGATCCAAGCGGACTGTCCCTTTTCGGTGCTCGTCCGGGTCAATATCCACGACAATCACCTGTTTTGCGCCGCGTGCAAATAATCCATAGTTATATCCGGTCGTAAGC
Source organism: uncultured Eubacteriales bacterium (assembly GCA_910586105.1). Classification (GTDB taxonomy): domain Bacteria; phylum Bacillota; class Clostridia; order Oscillospirales; family Butyricicoccaceae; genus QXXE01. The sequence goes on from CAJUGU010000019.1 coordinate 25,873, forward strand.
ATGGAAAGCCGACTTCCCAAGACCAACAAAAGATCTGCATTCTGCATCGCCATATTCGCGGAACGGTTTCCCCGTATATCCGCAAGCCCGATATGCAACGGATCCGATTTCGGACAAATATCCCAGCCGCGCCGCGTTCCAACATAGGGAATCTGATAACGACGGACAAACCGTTCAAACGCTTCCTCCGCACCGGAATCACGCACGCCTGCGCCAAGGATGACCAGCGGGCGCTCCGCTTCCTCAAAAGCGGAACGTACAAGCCTTATTTCCTCTTCTGTAGGCTGAGTTTTTAGCTGCGCTGCATCCGCTGGATCGAAATGCCGCAGGGTATCCGGATTGATTACGGCTTCCTGAACATCCATAGGAATGTCCAGCCAAACCGGCCCTCTGCACCCCTGTTTCGCTAAATACATTGCTTTTTCGATTTCATAAACTGCATTCTCCGGCTCCATAATTGTAACCGCATATTTTGTGATACTTTTCACAATGGAAACAATGTCGGCCTCCTGCTGACCAATCGCTCGCACCGGCGCTTTCGCAATCGTCATCATTTCGTCCCGATTGCACTGCCCCGATACAAAAATAACCGGTATATGATCCTGCCATGCGTGCAATACTCCAGTGACAGTGTTCGTCCCTCCACAGCCTGTCGTCACATAACAGGCTCCATATCCACAGCGATATTGCGCATATCCGATTGCCGCCATCGCCGCCGCCTGCTCATGCAGGCAGGGGATCGGGCGCAGGTGTTCATGGCGCGCCACGCCGTCCGTGAGGAACATCAGCCCGCCTCCGGTGACAATAAAAATATCCGCAACCCCTGCCTGATAAAGTGTATCCGCAAGGTAATCTGCAATCCTCATTTGTAAGCGACTCCTCTCTCATTACGCCTGTTCAATACATTTGCTGGCGGCGGTAGCTCCAAATATCCTGATGATTGTCAGGCGTATTCAACGCGTCCAGCTTTTTCAGATCCGCTGGGCGGATCTGAAAATCAAAAATCTGTAAATTCTGCTCCATATGTACCCGGCTGGACGAGCGACTCAACGGGAGAAAACTCTTCTGCACACTCCATCTAAGCGCCAGCTGCCCAGATGTTTTTCCATAAGACGCCGCCATCGCTTCAAATTCCGGCGTTTGCAGCAGCCCGCGCCCCATTGGAGACCATGCTTCAATCAAAATCCCACGTTCCTTGCAAAAGCGGACCAGCCCGCGCTGTTGAAACCCCGGATGCAATTCCAGCTGGTTAATCTCCGGGCAGGACAAACCGCTTTCCATCAGTTGAAGCAAATGCCGTTCCAGAAAATTGCAGACGCCTATATGACGCACTTTTCTTTGCTTTTTCATTTCCTCAAACGCCTGCCAAGCCGCGATGTTTTTCTCCCGATAGGTCTCCTCATCCCCGCGGGGAACCGGCCAATGGATCAGGTAAACATCAATATAGTCTGTTTGCAGCCGTTCAAGCGACTCATTCAAGCTGTCAAATGCTTCATAATATCCATGCCGGTTGGGCGGAAGCTTGGTTTCCAACAACAGTTCGGACCGATTTGCCAGCCCACACTCCTCTGCCCGCCGGATGGCTTTGCCAACGCCTTCTTCGCTGCCATATACCGGCGCGGTATCAATGAGACGGTATCCGCAGCGGACAGCATCCCAAACCGCCTCTTCCACAGGCGTCGACAGGTCCGCCGTCCCAAACCCGATTGGCGGCAGGGACAGTTTTTGATGATAGGTTTCCATCGGTTCACACCCAGCTTTCTAAAATACATTTAATCGTTTATTCATCCGCAAGAATCGCCTTCCGAAGCCGTATGGACCATTTGGCAAGCAGCCGCATGAACCCTTTGCGGATGTACAAAATGCTGACGGCCAAAGCAAAGGTATAAACCATCCATGCCATCCATACATACCGCCATGGAAGACACAATTTGCTCCAAGGAACCAAGACAATCGCAATATGTGAAACGTAAAGCGCCGCGGAAAACGGACCAAACATTGCCGCGATTGGATCAAAAAGGTGATTTAATGGAGTTACAGATGCAAAGGCCAGATAAATTAAGACACAGTACAACGCGATCTCAATAAAATCACGATAGTCGTAAGAATAAATGTTCTCAAGTCCGAGAATACAAAACAAAACGCCGACCTCGGCAGCTGCCGTAACATATTTCCCTCTTTCCGTCAGCCTCAGCCGATATCGGCCAGCCAACAGATAGACAATATTTCCCAGTGAAACTCCTGCAACGCCACGCAAATATGCCTCAAGCGCATAAGTCGCATCCACCATTCCGGTTGTGATAAAGGAATGCCCATAAATCACTAAAATCAATAATGGCGCAATCCATATTGTAAACACCTCCCGCAGTCTTGCCATAATCGGATACAGTGTCAGCACTACCACCAAAAGCACAGAAAAATACCACATCGGCCCAATATACTCATATGGCAGGAATGCAAAACGCAGCCAGCGCACAAGGGCAAGTTCACTGATGGATCCCAGAAAATTATGGATCACGGTAAAGAGGTTCTCACGGTAAACCAACTGTCGGGTGCAAAAAGCTACAATATAACTCAGGAAAAAAAGCGGATACACCGCTGTAAGTTTTTTCAAATCCTGCTTCCACGCCGCTGTGCAAAGTTTCTTCATATCCATATTATCTTTTTCTTGATAAGCCGCTTTTGATATAAAAAACCCAGACAGGATAAAAAAGAATTCCACCGCTGTATTCCCGCCAAGGAGCGGGACAAAATGCGCGGTTCCATCGGTCCAGCGCGCATCCAAATATTGCGCGTGGTGACTCACAACCGTAAGCGCAAAAATCACTCTATATAATTCTATCAGAGAGTTTCTATTCTTTGAAGAAATCATATTCATCTCGTCCAAACTCATATATATGACTATTCCTTACTATTGCACGGGAAAGAATAAAATAGATGCCCTTCAAGCATCGCCGCACAGCATTTCGTTAACCTCCGCTTAAGAAAACGCACGGGGCGTGGAATGCGATTAAAATAAGTAGGCATAACGTTACGAAATACGATATGTACGGACGCGCTTTCACGCGGAAATCAAAAAGCCCGCAATTCTTTCTCAAAAAAATTAACACGGTTGCTGTCCCGAAATATAAAACGAGGCTGCGCGCATCCGTTCCTTGCCGTTTCAAAGCCGTCTGCAATATTCATCATAAACCTTCCGCAGTCCTGCTTCGATGTCTGTAACCGCACGCCAGCCTAAACGATGGATTTTCCGGCTGTCCAGCATCCTGCGCGGCATCCCATCTGGCTTTGAAGGATCACAGACTGTCTCTCCCCCATATCCGACAATTCTTTGAATGATTTGTGAAAGCTCCAAAATCGAAATTTCGTTCCCCGTCCCCATATTAATCGGCTCGTTACCGCTGTAGTGCTCCATCAGGAAGAGACAGCCATCGGCCAAATCATCCACAAACAGAAACTCACGCTTTGCGTTCCCGGTTCCCCACAACTCCACCGCAGGCTGGCCTAACGCCTTCGCTTTATGATATTTCATAATCAGGGACGGGATGACATGTGATTTCTGCGGATCAAAACAGTCATTCGGTCCATACGTATTGGCAGGTATCGCACTGATAAAGTCCGCCCCATACTGCTGCCTGATGTAAGCGCATAACTGGCATCCGCATATTTTTGCAAGCGCATATCCCTCATTGGTGCGTTCCGGCAATCCGGTCAGCAAAAGCTCCTCCTGCATCGGTTGATGACATTCTTTCGGATATTGGCAGGCGCTGCCCAAATACAACAGCTTTTTCACCCCTGCGTGATGGGCAGACAACAGAACATTGCAGGCAATCGACATATTGGCCGAAAAAAAGTCTGCCGGCGCTTCACGGTTCGCCTGTATCCCGCCCACAAGTCCAGCCGCAACAAAAACATAATCCATTTGTTCCCTTTGAAAAAAATGTTCTGTTGCAGTCTGATTTGTCAGATCCAACTCTGCATGGGTACGCAAAACGAGGTTCTGAAACCCCTGCGCCTGCAAACGCCGTACAATCGCCGAGCCTACCAAGCCGGTATGGCCTGCTACATAAATCCGATCCGTTTTTTTCATGTTCAGTCGATCTCCTGAAGCGCTTCCCGCAAGTAATCAATATGGCTACGCATATCCATCGAATGATTGCCCACAAAAAAGCCGTTGTCATGGATATAGTCCGCCCCATCCAAGCAGCCTGCCACGGCTGCGTTCAAACGAGGGAACACTGGCTGACGGGCAAAATTTCCCGCCACAATAGGCCGTATTTCGATCCCACTTGCCCGTAGGTGCGCAGCAATCCGGTCACGCCGTGCGGTATCCGCTTCCCGAAGGATGAGTGCAAATCCAAACCAGGACGAGCTGCCGGTTTCACGCTGCATGTAGAACCTTTGGTCCTGGCCAACCGTATTTTGGAAATATGCCGCGTTTTCCCGTCTCTGCCGGAGAAAACCGCTAAGTTTTTTCAACTGCTCCCGTCCTAACGCCCCCTCCATTTCCAATGGCCGCAGATTGAAACCCGGCGTCACAAAACAGAAACTTTCATAAAACGGATCCCTATTTTTGATATGCAGACTGCTGTGTTCCGGCAGGTTCCTCGTCCAGCCATGGGCGCGAACCGAAAGCATGTAATGATACAATTCCTCATCATCCGTCAACGTAAGGCCGCCTTCCATCGTACACAGGTGATGGGAATAGAACGTGGATAACGTTCCGAATATGCCGAAAGTCCCCGCTTTTTTCCCCTCGAACTCCGCTCCCATAGATTCACAGTTATCCTCCATCAGCAGAAGCCCACGCTTATGGCAAAAATCCAGTAATTTGCTAAAATCATTTGGATTTCCTAACAGATTGACTGCGAATACCGCTTTTGTCCGCTCCGTAACGGCGTCACTGGCTTTGGACAAATCCATATTCAGCGTTTCCGGATCAATATCAACCAGGCGCATCTTCAACCCCATCTGCTCCAACGGGAAATACGTTGTGCTCCAGGAGACTGCGGGTACCAGGATTTCGTCTCCGCGCGTGAGTTTCCCGGAATACACCATGGAAGCAACCGCCAGCAGGTTCGCCGCGGAACCAGAGCTGGACATAACCGCAAAACGAGAGCCGAAATATGTAGCCGCCGCCTGTTCTGCCTCCCGAACCTGTTCCCCCATCGTGAACCGCCCGGATGCGATCACCCGCTCAAGCGCTTCATGCTCTTCTTTTCCCCATGTGTCATTGGACAACGGATACCGAATGTTCATCTATGCCCTCCTGCCTTTATCTTCTTCCGCCAGCGCCCGGTCATGGCGCGCCATGCGCTCCACCAGCTGTTCATAAGGAGTTGCCAACGGGTTCCAGCCCAACACCGTGCGCGCCTTTGTCGGGTCCCCCAGCAGATTGACCACATCGGTCGGCCGATAGAACTCCTTGCTCACCTCAACCAGTACCCGTCCAGTCGAACGCTCGATCCCGCGCTCCTCCGCGCCATGGCCCCGCCATTCCAGCTCAAACCCGTTGTACCGGAATGCCAGCTCGGTAAATTCACGTACCGTATGCTGCACGCCCGTTGCGATGACAAAATCATCCGGCTTATCCTGCTGTAAAATCAGCCACATGCATTCGACATAATCCTTTGCGTAGCCCCAATCCCGCAGGGAATCCAGATTTCCCAGGTACAACTTATCCTGTAACCCGCAGGCGATCCGTCCTGCGGCCAGCGTAATTTTACGCGTTACAAAGCTTTCCCCGCGCCGCTCTGATTCATGGTTAAACAGGATGCCGTTGCAGGCGAACATCCCATAGGCTTCCCGGTATTCCTTCATCATCCAAAACGCATATTGCTTTGCAACGGCATATGGGGAATACGGATGGAACGGGGTCGCTTCGCTTTGCGGCACCTCTTCCACGCGACCGAACAATTCCGATGTTGACGCTTGGTAAATCCGGCATGTTTTCTCCATGCCAAGGATACGGACCGCTTCCAGCACCCGCAGCGCACCCAGCGCATCGGTATCCGCCGTATATTCCGGCACATCAAAGGAAACCGCCACGTGGCTCTGTGCTGCAAGATTATAAATTTCATCCGGCCCCACCATCCGGATGATACGCGTCATACTCATGGAATCCGTGACATCCCCATAGTGGAGATGAAAATACGCACACCCGGACAGATGGTCAATGTTCGCCCGCCTCTCTACGGAGGTTCTGCGCACAATGCCATGTACGTCATAGCCTTTTTCCAACAGGAATTCCGCCAGATAGCTGCCATCCTGCCCGGATACGCCGGTAATCAATGCTTTTATCACCAAAAGAAACCTCACTGTTCATATGTGATGTATTTTGTAATCCAGCCAGCCCCGAAGGGCCCCCGCCGTGCTTGCAAAAATCCTGCGCAAACCGGCTTTCCCGCTTCGGCAAAGCTCCCCCAGATCCTGCGCCCCCATAGACGCAAACCCAATTGGGTTCTTGTCGAAAGGGCAGCGGCCCCGCATCACAACGCCTGACAGAAAATGCGCAAGCGCATCCTCCCAGTCCACTGGGAAATCCTCCCGCAGCGGCGGCTGGCGCAGCATTTCCAGGTACTGCTCCGGATCCTGATCCAATTCCCGCACCCGCGCCGCAACAGCGTCCCAATCCTCCCCATACTCGTGGCAATTGATAAACGCCCTCGGATTAAAATATTCCGCCGCATCCGGGTTGCCCCAATAAATCGGAATGGAGCACGCGATCAGCGGGTGAATCAATTTTTCGGTTGTGAATCCCGGCAAACTGGTATTTTCGAACGCAATCGTGAATTTATAATGCCGCAAAAACGCAAGCTTGTCCCTCGCCCATCCCGCGCCGGCCTCTCCGCGGCCCCGCGCACGCCTGTCCTCGTACCGCGGCAGCACCGCGCCGGACATATTGTTCAGTACCGCGCCCGGGCAGTCAACCCGCCGGTACGCAGAGAGCCGGCGGCAGAACCGCACCCTCAGCGCCGCGCCGCTGCCGCAGCTCCGGTTCGCATAAACAAAATTACAGAACCGGCGGCCGACGGCACTGTCCGAGATTTGCCGCACATCCGGTCGGAGCGCAGGCACATAATCGGACTCGCCGAACCCCAGCAGCGGCGGCTGGCGGAAATAACGTTCCCCGAAGGAAAGCTTCATCCCACCGATGGCGTAATCGCAGTCATTAAAGTTGGGAAGTACCGGCTCATTAGCAAGAAAGATCCGTACACTGTCCGGATAAGACAGGAACTGCGTCCCAAACGCACCATAAAACACAAAGTCCGGATGACCGCTAAACTCCACAGCGCCAATTCGCCGCAGCGCCCGGATATAAACATTATCTTCCGGGTTAAAATCCGGCGGCTGATCGACAAAACGGACTTTAATATTCAATGCTTTCCTCCCACCGGAATCACTGCCAATCCAAATCATGACGGATAATATCCGTTTCCGTCAGCTCGTCTCCAATTTGGACTTCAATCATGTGCAAATCCGTTACCGCGCAAAGCGCGTGTTTCATGCCCGCTGTAATATAGGCAACATCTCCGCGGCGTACATTTCGCGTATGCCCATCCAGCATCAATGTCCCAGTGCCTTCGACGATTGTCCATATCTCGTCACGGCACGCATGAGACTGATAACTGATTTTTTTGCCTGCGCCGACAAAAAGATGTTTTGTCAGGGAATGCACGCCCTGACCGTATGCACGGTAATCGAGCACCTTATAGTAGCCCCAGCGCCGTTCCTCATACATGGGGCGGCGTGATATCTGGTCCACATACGGCTTCATAAACGAGCTTTCGTTTTTTCCGGCGACCAGAATCCCGTCGGGCGAAGCGGCAACCACCATATCTTTGACGCCAAGCGCTACCAAGGGAATATCCAATTCATTGATAATTTGTGTTCGATCCGTGCCCTCGCCGCAAATAACCTGTCCAATATCCTCCCGGATTTCTTCGGACAGTGTGTTCCATGTCCCCATATCTTTCCACACGCCATGGAACGGAACCACAGCGATGGATGACGCCCGCTCTGCAACTTCATAATCAAAGCTGATTTTACGCATTGTCCCATAAACGCTGTACAGCGCTTGGTAATCATCCGGCAGACCTTTTTGGGAAAGCAGCCCGAGCAAATAACCGATCCGAAACCCAAAAACGCCGCCGTTCCACAGCGCCCCCTGATGAATCAGTTTTTCCGCCCGGGCTGCATCCGGCTTTTCAACGAAACGGCAGCCTCCATCTTGCAGCGGAAGAATGTATCCATACTTTTCTGACGGATAGGTCGGTGTAATTCCCATTAGAACAAGATCCGCCGTATGATCCAGCACCGCTCGTTCCATCTGTGCAATGGTTTCAAAATACCTCATGTCTGTATAAGGATCAACCGGCATCACCACAACCGGCTCTTCCCTTCCGCATTTCAGACGGTCACAAAGGTAGGCTGCCGCCAATGCAATTGCGGGAAATGTATCACGCCGTTCCGGCTCCGTGACAATTACCACTTCGCTGCCCAGCTGGCTGCGAATGGAATCCACTTGGGAAACGCTTGTCGCAATCACAACACGCGCTTCCAACGCGGATTCCTGAATCTGCCGATACACGCGCTGTACCATGGATTCAGATCCCCCGTTTGGACTGCTCAGCAGCTTTAAAAACTGTTTGGAGCGCGCGTCGTTCGATAGCGGCCATAATCGTTTTCCCGAGCCTCCAGACAACAAGACTAGATTCAGCATATTGATCCCCTTTCCCAATCAGCCGTGCATCTCACCGGCCCAAAGCGCCTGAAGCTTTTGGGCTGTGCTTTCAATCGAATACCCCGCTTGACAGATCTCCAGGCTCATATCCCTGCGTTGCATGCATTTTGCATGCAACAGAGCTTCTGCCCATCCGTCTTCCCCTGCCTCGAGCGGAAGAAATTTTACAAGCTCTGTTACCGCAGCCTCTTGTGGAACATGGTCGGAACAAACCACGGGCAGACATGCAGCCTGAGCTTCTATCGCAGCAATTCCCAACCCCTCAAAAAGCGAAGGGAACGCCAATACATCAAATGCCCATAAAAGTTCCGGAATCTGCGGGCTTACACCGTAAAACGTGACAGCATTTCCAATCCCGGATGCATTGGCCAGTGTCCGCAGCTCCTGCTCATCCGTGCCCTCGCCGACCAATACCAGCCGACTGCGTGGTTCGCATCCATGCAGCCGCGCGAATGCGCGCAGCAAAAAACGCTGGTTTTTCTGTCTGCAAAGCCGTCCGATACAGCCTACCACCAATTCGCTTTCGGCGCCGAGCTTCCGGCGCATCATACAGCGCCTGTCCGCATCAAAGGAAAACCGCTCTGCCTGGATGCCATTGGGTATAAAAATCCATCGCCCTGCCGAATCATCCCTGGCAGAAAATAAAAAACTAGCGGCACTCCGCGAACATGCCAGGCGGTGGGTTGCCGCATCCGAAAAAACAGACTTCGCACATGCGTGGACTGCAAGTTTCAACGGGCGGAAAAAGCTTTTCCGAAGGTCGGTATTATGGCTGTGCACGATACGAATCGGAATCCCCGCCGCCTTCGCTGCCTGCACATACCCAAGCGCCATCCCCTCGAATAAGTGAAAATGAAGGATATCATATCGATTCGTCTGGAGCATTTTGTAAAATGTATGAAACCGTGCGTGGCAACTTCGACTGCTTTCCGGGAAGCAATCCAATTCCACCCCTAATTCGAGAAGCCTTGGAAGGTAAAAGTCGGATTCCAGCTTCACCGCAATAATCCGGATATGAAACCGATCACGGTTTACATAAGGCAGTACATTCAGAAGAAATGATTCTATCCCTCCCGAACCCCACGTTTCGCAAAACAGCCCAATCCGCAGTCTGCTACACCCCATAGCATGAGCAGACTTCTTCTGCCTCTCCAAGCATTTTCGCCTTACCGTGTTCCAACCATAATACTCGATTGCACATCTCCCGAATCTGCTCAATACTGTGTGATACAAACAAAACCGTAGTCCCTCCGCCCATCAGTTCCAGCATCCGCGATTTGCTTTTTTCCTGGAATGCACTATCTCCTACCGCAAGAATTTCATCTACAATCAAAATTTCCGGGTCTACGACCGCCGCAATCGAAAAAGCCAACCGCGCCAACATGCCGGAAGAATAATTGCGAATCGGCGTTTCAATAAATTGGCCCAATTCAGAAAAATCCACAATTTCTTGATATTTTTCCATAAGGAATGCTTCATCATATCCCAGAATGGCCCCATTCAAAAAAATATTCTCTCTGCCGTTCAAATCCATATCGAAACCAGCGCCCAGTTCCAACATCGGTACAACATTCCCACGGCAGAATACGCTGCCCTCCGTTGGTTTCAAAATTCCAGATATAATTTTAAGCAAAGTGCTTTTTCCCGCGCCATTCCGGCCAATCAATCCCAAGGTTTCACCTTTTCGGACGTTGAACGAAATATGCTCCAACGCGGTAAATTCTTGATATGCCAACCGTCCAGTCAGTGCTGTTGTTACAAACTCCTTTAACGATAAAATCTTATCATTGTTCATCCGAAAACGCATGGTAACGTCTGAAACTTCTATGATTTTTTCATCCATAAAAACACCTTATAAATATAACAGGAAACGATCCTGATGACGGCGAAAAACCAACGCGCCAACCAGCAGCATTCCCAATGCAATCAAAAGACATTGTATGTAGACGACCGGTTCCGGTGAAATCCCATCCAAAATACATAGCCTTGTGCTTTTCAAGAAATGATAAAGGGGGTTTATCTCCAGAACAAAACGGAATTTATCCGGCAAAATCGTTTCGGGATAGAAGATCGGGGTCGCATACATCCACATCATGGTCAGCACACTCCATAAAAACTGCGTATCCCGAAAAAAAACCATAGAGGTAGACAGCAAAAGTCCAAGCCCCAAACAGAAAACAACCAGGCAAAACAAAAAATAGAGAGAAAGAACGGCTGATTTTTGAAAATGTACGCCCGTAGCAAGACAGACGATCATCAGTGGAATTAAGGAAATCGCCAGATTGATTAGGGAAGAAATCACCCTGGTCAGAGGATAAATATATTTCGGCATATAAACCTTCGTAATCAGAGAACTGTTCCCAAGGATTGATGTGAGCGCCATTCCACAGGCTTCCGAAAAGAAATTGAACATCACTACGCCAATCAGCAAATAAACCGCAAAATTGCTGACATCGTTCTTAAAAATCGTTGAAAAAACAAAATACTGAACACACATTGTCAGCAATGGATTTAAGAAACTCCAAAACACGCCAAGTATCGATCTCTTATACTTTGTCTTAAAATCGCGAGAAACCAACTGCCGAATCAGGAACCGGTATTTCTCTATTGCAATAATTGCATTTATAAAGTAGCTGCGGCGGCCACGCCGGTAACGTAATCCGACTACGACCATGCCCAACAATAGAAGAAAGAATCCGGCAGCCACAATCTGCCAATAATGGAGGCCGTACCATATATAGTCTGTCCCGAGTGCTTGAAAACACAATATTCCCGGATACCATTCCCCATTCACCGTTAAGTCACCCATGTTGATCTCGGAATCCCGGAGCACTTCTTCCAACCCCGCAGACTCCGTCCTCATCCATGGAGTAACCGAACTTCCCAATTGCCCGTCTGAGACAAGACGAAGCAGCAATGGCTTTTGATAGAATCCTTCCACAGGAGCGGACGGCTTCATGGTTGTAATCCCGCCTTCACCAATCACAGATGCATCAAACGTTTCCTCTAAAATAAGCTCGCCACTCTCTAAATCGTATAAGCTAAGAGTAACGGTACCTGCATTAGGGTGATAGCTATCCCCCCATTGGACACTTACTTCCTCCAGCCGCTGAATTTTATTGGTAAAACGTTGTTCAACAATGATATCTGCGGTCAGTTCTGTAATTCCACTGTCAGCAGGGGGAAACCCAAAATTCCCTTGTGACGAGCGGAAATGCAGTTGTTCATCCGCCAAAAAATAAAACAATAAAGCAAGTATCATATAGATCACAAGTATAAACAATGCCGTCCGGCACAGCATGCCATGCATTGTCTGTCTGCGTTTCCGTTGATTTATATGCAATTTAAATCACCTCTCTCAATGCAGCCCCTCATGGCCTGATACAGCTTCTGGATACGATTGGCATTCCCCTTGCTTTTCGGAATACCCTCAACTACATACAACCTTGTAATGCAGGGCGTTTCCTGTGCCTTTCTTACTGTAGATCGCTCTCCGTTTCGGAATACCCATCCAGAGAGGATATCACATCGCGCTGTGTAACTTCAATAACGCCTCCTGCGGTTCACTTGGGACCCTGATATATTATCATGAAAAACAAGCATTTTGCTCTCCATAACATTCTTGGCCGCTAAAATCAATCAACGCTGTCATGGCACAACCGTTGACCCAACCATTTTAATGGCCAGATAAAGGGGTTCTTTCTCCCTGCTTTCTTGCAGTCCTCAGAAGCTGTCAATAATCTTCTCGCGTAAGCTTTCAGAAGAATCACTTTTCTAAGACATTCTTTCTTTTCTCCATATGCGCTTTTTAGCAGACATAAATACGCAGAACACGTTAAATTCTACCTTTCTTCATCATCTCGCGACAATGAATTCAATAGTTGGTATTCACGATACCCGCTATATGCAAAAGTAGAAATTAGTGTTAGCAAGAAACCTGTTAATCGTTTTTGCTGAAAAAATATATTGCCGTAACGACTCTCGCCACTGGCTTAACGTATTGTCCGCAATATCTTTCCTCGTCATCTTGGATTTCAAAACAGAATAAAATTTGCCGTCCGTTAAAATACGCCCTTGCAGGACTCCCTTAATAAAAATTACTGTATTTCCTCCCACCCAATTTCCAGTTGCTCCTGCTCCAAAAGCCTGTTGTGCGCCTGTTCGACCAAAAGACTGATATTGCTTTCAAATCCTGCCCGGGTGGCACGGTAGAGCTTTTGCAGGCAGCGCGTACTGCCCTTGTCCTCTGCTACTCCCGCTACCGGACAAATCGCGCGGATCATTCGCGTTACATAAGCGCGATTCATCGGCCTTCCCTCTCTGGTTGTTAAAAACACTGGACCGGATTCTATTCCTTTCCGCCTTGCAAACGCAAGCAGCTCTTTCTGCAAAACCTCCGGCAAATAAATCACTCTTTTCACCCGATTCCACTCGGTTGCTACCTTGCCGGATTTGATTGCTTCCACCGTCAGCTTGGGTAACTCCCGCACATTCATTTCGACTGTCGCAAAGAGTTTTATCAGCAGGTAATCACGTTCTTTGCCGCATCTTCGGGCAGCATCCAACATACGCAGATATTCTTGCCGGCTCAGTTCCGGCTGTTCCTCCATCGTTGTCTTTAATCGATCCGGAAGTTGATACTCCCGCCGACCGACAAAATCCAAATATACATTTGCAACGGACAAAAAGGAGTTCACCGTCGAATTCACATAGCCGCTTTCAACAAGTGTGTTACGCCATTCCTCCAATGTACCATAATGGATCACTTTATCTTCCGGCAAATATTCATAAAGCGCTTTCATATATTTCCCATAGCCGCGCATGGTAAGTTCTGAAACACCCCTTCTGCGGCAGCTGTCCAAAAACTGCGACAGGCTTTCCTCAGTTACGCAAACGCCGGAATCATGCTCGTTTCTTTGCGGCGTGAGACGTTCAAACCGATATGATCCCCGGAGCGTTTGCTTTGCGTAATTCATAACTGACCTCCTTTTGTTATAGAAACCTTGCTAAAAGGAAAATACAACCGTATATAAACTCTGTTTTTATATCAGAATACAATTCAATATCTTTACGATACGATGCCAGTTTTTCAATTCTTTAGCACATATAAACTTTTTGTTTTCCGGCAAAGCGCTATTTTTATCAATAGGCAAATCTTTTACACACTTTTATCAAGATTGTGTACATTCTTGTAAGTTCCAATTTTCCTCAAAAAACAGAAAAAGGGACTTGAAATATGATAAAATATATGGTATAATCCAAAAGAATCATAGGGTCGCATTTGTTATAAAAAATTACACATTTTTGTAACCAAACCCGTCAAAAACGGGTTTTTTCATATGTTTTTGCACGATATCGAAACGTCGGAAGCGGCATCCCGCATTCCCTGGCGGCTTCCGCGCCAGTAATTTCCCCCAATTTCCATCTTTGGTAGACGTTGTCGTAGTTCTCAGGCAGCGGTCTCGGCGGTCTTCCGAACCGTACCCCACGTGCTTTGGCGGCGGCAATACCCTGGGCCTGACGCCTCCGGATGTTTTCACGTTCGCTCTGCGCCACGAATGACAGGATTTGCAGGACCAAGTCGGCGATAAAAGTTCCCATTAAGTCTTTACCGTTCCTTGTATCAAGTAATGGCATGTCTATCACACAGATATCAACGCCTAATTCCTTCGTTAGAATCCTCCACTGGTTTTGAATCTCCTCATAGTTCCGTCCCAAACGGTCAATGCTCAATATGTACAGCAAATCGCCGGGTTTGAGCTTTTTGACCAGCTTTTTATATTGCGGCCGGTTGAAATCCTTGCCAGACTGCTTATCCATATAGATGTTCTGCTCCGGCACCTGCTTCTCCTTTAGCACGACGACTTGCCGATCCTCATTTTGGTCGACAGTGGAAACTCGTATATACCCATAAATATGACCATTCATTCTCGTTCCTCCTTACACTGTACTGACAATCCGGTGTAATTTTTTATTTTACCGGATAGCCGCCAAATCTGTATATGGATAATTTCGTATAAAATCGGCTTTCAAATGAAACCAATTGCCATATATATTGATACTATGCAATAATTTCCCCATGTTTTTTATAGATCGGCTATCGTCCGGCAATTCCTTACGAATGCTAAAAGCCCACAGCAAAAGAATTTTCTCTTTCGCCGCGGGCTTTCCCATTCGGTTTTGGCTGTCGGTTCATATTTACTTTTGGGATGTAACGCATAAAGGGTGGTTTTACCAGACCACTGCATTGACTAGAGCAATCAGCGAAAAGGTATTCAGTATCCGGCGCAGGCAAACCAACCTTGACAATCAGAAGGAGTAACCAGGTTAAGAGACTGAAGAATCGCGGGAATCAGCTTATCCTTGATGCGAATACGCCATTTACGCAGGATGGATTTCAACTTTGCCCACATCTTCTCAATGGGATTCAGATCCGGGCTATATGGCGGCAGATATAGAGATATTGCGCCGGCATGGAGTAAAATTTTGTGTAAGCGAAATTCGACAAAATGGGAATTGGCAACG
>CAJUGU010000020.1 GCA_910586105.1 uncultured Eubacteriales bacterium
CTGTGAACTTTTTGTTAATTATTTCATTGTCCACTTGACGGGGAGCGGTTCACCGGAACAGCCTGCTTTTCCTGTTTTTATATCCCTGCATTTCGACTGTCCCTTCGCCCCGCCGTCGTTGTGGCGGGGCGAAGCAGCACGCATGAACGGTCCGGGACGCACCCCTTCCCCGCCGCAGCGGAGAAAGGGAGTCCAGAGGGGTTCGCCCCTCTGGCGCCGTCCGCGCAGGACCGCCGCCCGCGCAGGGCCGCTTACGTCCCTGCGAGAGGTCCGTTCGGGAAGCTGACCGGCAGCGGCGCCGGACGCTCAAACGTGGTCGACGGCTCGCAGAAGACGTGCTCCTTCGCCGAGCGCAGGATGCATTCCATGACCTCCAGCGAGTGCAGAGCCATGTCTCCGGAAGCGCGCGGCGCGCGGCCTTCCCGCATCGCGTAGACCATGTCCACCAAGCCAATGCCGCGCGGGTTCTCCGCATGGCTGACCGAGTTGAACGGGTGCTCATTGGGGACTACCGTCCAGGGCGTGTCTACACTCTCCGGCAGGCGCTCCGGCTCCTTCCACCGGTACTGCTCCCGCGTGCGCAGCAGCGTGTCGCCCCCAAACAGGTTCGGCCCCGAAATCGGATCTTTTTCATCGATCAGCAGGGTACCTTCGGTACCGTACAGCTCCAGACGCGGAAGCTCCGAATCCCATACGTCAAAGCTGCAAGTCAGCGTGACGATCGATCCGCAGACAAATTCCAGCGTCGCGCAGATGTGCGTGTCCACGTCGACCGGCAGTACCTGCCCCTCGCACGGGCCGGACGGCACCGTGCGAGTCTCCCCCGCCTTGGTCGCCATCGCGCATACCCGCTTCACCGGCCCCAGCAGGCTCAGCAGCGTCGTCATGTAATACGGCCCCATGTCGTAGAGCGGACCCGCCCCCGGCTGATAGAAAAACGCAGGGCTGGGATGGTGGAATTCATGGCCGTGGCTGACAAAGTACGCGCCGCCGCCCGTGATGCGCCCCAACTTGCCGCTGTCGATCAGCTCGCGGATGTTTTGCAGGCGGCCTCCCAGGAAGGTATCCGGCGCACAACCAAGCATCAACCCTTTTTCCTTCGCCAGCGCCGCCAGCTGCCGCCCCTCTGCAAAGGTCATTGCCAGCGGCTTCTCGCTGTAAACGTGCTTGCCCGCCTTTAATGCCGCAAGGTTGTATTCAAAGTGCGCCTGCGGGGTCGTCAGGTTCAGGATCACGTCGACCTCAGGGTCGGCGATGACCTCCGCGCCCGAAGCATACGCCTTCGCAATGCCGTGCTGCGCCGCCTTGCGCTGCGCCTTCTCCAGCCCCCGCGAAGCGCACGCGATCACCTCCACCGCGTCATACTTCTTCAAATTATTCAGGTAAACGTCGCTGATGTCGCCGATACCAATGACGCCGATCCGGATCTTCTCCATTTGTATTGCCTCCTATCGCATATGTATATTTGCATTGAACCAAAAATTCGGGCTTTTGTCAACCCCCCTTTTACTCGTCCCCCCTTTCTTCCGCGTCCATCGTCTGGAACGACCGCCGGTAACTGCCGGGCGTCATGCCCACGTACTTCTTGAAAGCCGTGTTGAAATGGCTCACCCCGCTGTAGCAGAACCGGTCGGCGATGTCCCCGATCGGAAGGTCGGTGTCGATCAGCAGGCTCTGCGCCTCGCCCAGCCGCCGCTTACAAAGGTACTGCATGGGCGACTCGCCGTATTCCTTTTTGAACACGTGGGAAAGGTACGATTCGCTGATGTGCAGCGTCTCGCCGATCTGCGCCAGGCTCATCGGCTCGTTGTAGTGCCGGTCGATGTACTCCCGGATGCGCCGCGCGACTACGTCGCTGCCCGGCCCCAGCGGCTGGCAGCGGATGTGGCTGTTCGCGATCTCCATCATCATCAGCAGCACCCCGCAGGACAGGCTGTCGCAGATCACGCTCAGCGCCTGCAGGTCGCCCGAAAGCATGGTCAGCATCCGCATAATCTCGCCGATCGGCCTGGTCAGCATCCCGCATGAAACCACCGGGTATGCGTCCGGCTCCAGAAGCTGGTTGTCGGGCAGGCCGATGATTGCTACATCGGTCAGCGAGATGCAGTAGGACAGTATCCGCCGCCTGGTCGACGGCTCCTCGCCGTGCAGCACCCCCGCGTTGCAGACGACCATGTCGCCCCGCTGCACCTGATAGGCGCTGCCGCCGACCATATATTCCCCCGAGCCCTGCGCCACGTAGAACAGCTCCAGCTCGTTCTCATGCAGGTGCGCCAGCCGGGCGTGCTCGGCGCTGTGGCTCGCCGTAATGATGTGGGTCATGGTCAGGCGCAGCAGCTGCCCGCTGCGGAAATACCGGTTCATCTCATTCATGGAAATGCCTCCTTCATTTTTCAAAAAAAGCAGGATTTTGATGTGCCAGCCCGAAAAAAGGCGGGCTTCCGTTGGAAATTTCAGGGGATTTCAAGCAGGATTCTGCTAACGCATTTCCTGCCTTCCGCGGTATACTAAATACAGCAACAGAGAGAGGGAAAACAGAGGACGGGCAGCCGCTAAGCATTCGGGAACGCGGTTTGGTATACCCCAAATATACCACCTCCGCGCCCCGGCGACTTCCAGTTTCCTGCTTTTTCTGAAAAATCTGTGGGTATCCCGGCCGGGATGCACTTCAAGTACGAACCCGAAAGTGAATAAGGAGAGATCAACATGAGTAAAAAAGTACGTATTGGTTTGCTGGGCGCTGGCCGTATCGGCCGCCTTCATGGTGAAAATCTGGCGCACGCGGTACCGGAAGCCGAGCTTTATGCCGTTGCCGACCCCTATCTGAACGACGATGGCCGCGCATGGGCGCAGTCCATGGGCATCGAAAAGGCTTACACCGACCCGGAGGAGATCTTTCACGACAAGTCGATCGAGGCGGTGTTCATCTGCTCCTCGACCAATACCCATGCGGATTTCATCAAGCGTGCAGCCGCAGCCGGCAAGCACATCTTCTGCGAGAAGCCGATCGACACCGACCTTGCAAAGATTCAGGAAGCGCTTGACGCTGTGAAAAAGGCGGGTGTAAAATTACAGGTGGGGTTCGTCCGCCGCTTCGACCACAACCACAAGGCCGTGCGCGACACCGTCGCTTCCGGCAAGCTGGGCAAGCCGCACATTGTGAAGGTCACTTCCCGCGACCCCGACCATCAGCCGATGGAGTACATCAAGGTTTCCGGCGGTATCTTCCTGGATATGACCATCCATGATTTCGATATGGTCCGTTATCTGGCGGGCAGCGAAGTCACCGAGGTTATGGCTTACGGCGCGGCCCTGTCCGGCGCAGGCTATGACAAGCTGGGCGATATCGACACCGCAATCGTCACCATGAAATTCGAGAACGGCGCGCTCGGCGTGATCGACAACAGCCGCGCCGCACACTACGGCTACGACCAGCGCACCGAAGTACATTGCGATAAGGGCTGTGTGCAGGTCGCGAACGATCTGAACAACACCGCGATGATCTCCACCGGCGACGGCGTTTCGATCGAGAAGCCGACCTGGTTCTTCCTCGAGCGCTACAACAACGCGTTCATCGCCGAAGCAAAAGCCTTCACCGAAGCGGTGCTGAACAACACCGATACCCCGGTCGGCGGGAAGGACGGCCTGGAGCCGGTCAAGATCGCCCTGGCTGCTGATAAATCCCTGAAGGAAGGCCGTCCGGTCAAGCTGTCGGAGATCGGGTGATCGCCGATGCGGAAATTTGTCGTCACCATCAGCCGTGAATACGGCACAGGCGGGCACGACATCGGCAAGCGGCTGGCGTCGCTGCTGAACGTCCCGTTCTATGACCGCGAGGTGGTCGAGCTGACCGCCCAGAAATACGCCCTGGATCAGGCGCGCCTCCTGGAGATGGAAGAAAAGTCCAAAATGCCCCAGCCCTTCGGCCGGGGCGGCGGGCTTGGCGCGTTCGCCGATTCCGACGACCGGCTGTTTATTTTGCAGTCGCAGACGGTGATTGAGCTGGCGCAAACCCCCTGCGTGATCGTTGGCCGGTGCGCCGACTTCATCCTGCGGGACCATCCGGAGCGCTACAGCTTCTTCCTTTATTCCGGACTCAAGCAGCGCATGGCGCACATCGAAAAGAGCTCCGCCCTCTATCTCCCCGGAGACCCGGCAAAGAGCGCTACCAAGATGGACCGCCGCCGCGCCGCCTACTATAAATACCACACCGGGCAGGAGTGGGGCAGGCCGTCCAACTACCACCTGTGCGTGGATACCGGGATGCTGGGGCCCAAAGCCGCCGACCTGCTTGCCGAATTTGTCCGGCTGCGCGGCAGCCTGAAAGGCGGTGACGAAGCATGACGGAAGAACGTAAAGTGGAAGCCGGAAGGCTGACCGTCGGCGCCCGCATCGCCTATGGCTGCGGCGACACGGCCTGCAACATCGTATTCGGCATGATCTCCACCCTGCTGACCCTGTTTTACACCGACTATGCAGGCGTTTCCCTGCTGACCGTCGGTACGGTCATGCTGGTGTCCCGCGTCTTTGACGGCACGTCCGATGTGATCATGGGCTTTATCGTCAACCGCACCAATTCCAAATGGGGCAAGGCGCGCCCGTGGATCATCTGGATGGCCGTGCCCTACTGCATCACCGCAGTCGCGCTGTTCACCATCCCCCAGACCACCGATACCCTGCAATTCTGGTACATCTTCGTCACCTACAACCTGTGTACCACCGTGCTGTATACGGCGATCAACGTCCCCTACGGCACCCTGTCGACCATGATGACCCGTTCCTCGCACGAACGCGACCTGCTGTCCGTCTTCCGTATGTCGATGGCTCCGGTCGGGCGTATTATCGCGGTCACGTTCACCCAGCCGGTCGTTAAGCTGTTCGGCAACGATCAGGCCGCGTGGGTCAAGGCGATGGCGCTGTGGGCGACCATCGCGCTGGTGATGCTGGCCGTCTGCTTCGCAAAGTGCAAGGAGACCGTGCAGATCGAAGCCGCGAAGTCCACAAAGGTCCCGCTGGGACAGAACCTGAAGGCGCTGTTCGTCAACCAGTATTTGTGGTCTACCCTCGTGATGTGGACGGTTACCTGCGTACACGGGACCATCGTCGGCACCTCGCTGCCGTACTACTGCAAATACATTTTCCAGAACGACACCTGGATGTACAGCGTGCTCTACCTCGCGGAAGCCGGGACGCTGGTCATCGGCGCAATGCTCTGCCCGCTGCTGCTGCGCAAATACGGCAAGCGCAATATGTCGCTGGCCGGCGCTGTGGTCGCTGTCGCCGCGCAGGCGGCGGTGCTGCTCAATCCCTACAGCTTCGGCTGGGTGCTTGGCACCAGCATCGTGCGCGCGCTGGGCGAAGCGCCGCTGACTGCGATCGTATTCGGCATGATGGGCGACGTAGTCGAGTTCGGCCAGTGGAAGACCCACATCCGTCAGGAAGCCCTGATCTTCGGCGGCGGCTCGCTTGGGTTTAAGATCGGCACCGGCATTACCAGCGCCGTCCTGACCCGGCTGCTGGACGGGGCGGGCTACATCAGCTCGACCGGCGAAGCCGTCGTGCAGCCGCAGACTGCGATCGATATGATCCGCACCATC
This sequence comes from uncultured Eubacteriales bacterium, assembly GCA_910586105.1. Lineage (GTDB taxonomy): Bacteria > Bacillota > Clostridia > Oscillospirales > Butyricicoccaceae > QXXE01. The sequence continues at coordinate 5,598 of CAJUGU010000020.1, forward strand.
TACGTCTGGGGCCCGACCCTCGTCTGGGCGATCGCCGTGATCGCGCTGGCCCTGTATAAGCTGGACAACCGCTACCCCGTCATCATGAAGGATCTCGCTGAGCGCGAAGCGCGCGGCGAGCTCTAAGGAACCGTTACATTTTAAGGAGGAGCTTCCCATGCTCAAACTTGGCTACAACGAAGCAACCTGCAAAGAGAATTCCAGCGTTGCGCGTGACCTCGAGCTGTGCGAAAAGTACGGCTACGATTACATCGAGCTGCGGCTGGATATGCTGAAGGAATACTTCAAGACCCACACTATCGACGATTTGAAGGCGTTCTTTGCAAAGAGCCACCTCAAGCCCTTCGCGTTCAACTCGATCGAGAACATCAATTTCTGCACCCCCGCCGAATGGGATACGCTGGTAGAGCTGTTTACCTTCGGCTGCAAAACCGCGCAGGCGATCGGCAACCCGTATATCATCGTCGTGCCGACCGTGACCCCCGAGCACTGCGCCAAGAACGAGAAGGAAATCTTCGACGATTCCGTCAAGGTGCTGAACCAGCTCGCTGATATCGCGGAGCCTTACGGCGTCAAGCTGTCCTTTGAGCCCATCGGCGACCGCCGCTGGTGCTGCAACAGCGTCCGGCAGGCGCTCGAGATCGTGCAGGCGGTCAACCGCGACAGCGTCGGCATCACCGTCGACTGCATCAACGTTTACCTGCATGACAAGTGCGCGGACGCGGAGTACATCCGCAACCTCAAGGATAAGCTGTTCGTCTTCCACATCAACGACTGCGAAGACCTGCCGCTCGGCATCCTCGACCACTGCCACCGCATCATGCCCGGCAAGGGTACGATCCCGATCAAATCGGTCGCCGACGCGGTTCGCGCGTGCGGCTATGACGGCCCCGCCTGCCTTGAGCTGTTCCGTCCCGAATATTGGGAGATGGACGCGGAAGCCGTGATCAAGATGGGCGCGGACTGCACCCGCCCCTTCCTCTGATCCCCTGCCATACCAGCGGTTTTCCTCGACACCAGCCAATTTGTTGATAACCTACATTCTTCTCTGGGAAACGTCTCCGGCGGCAGCCACCGCCGGGGGCGTTTCCTTTTGCCTGACTGCGCTGTGCGCGCCGGGAACCGGAACGAGAACCTGCGCAAGGCGTTTTCATGTACGCCACGTTCCACGCCGCCCCTCCCGGCTCCCGCGCGTGCGCGTGAACGCCCGCCGAAAACGGAAAGCAGGATTTTACAAAAATGCGCTTCCTCACGGCCAGGGCAGTTTTCAGGACGCAGCCCGAATGGACGCATTTTCGTTTTGAAAACTGCCGTGAAAGCCTGCAGGGCAGGCTGCTTCAGAGGCTCAAAATTTTTTGTGCCTTCCGCGCAGGATGCGCAACATATCGAAAGACAAGTCTGCCATTCTGTGCGATAATCATATCACCGAAAGGGAAACAAACTCCCCGGAAAACAACCAGAGAAAGGCAGGCGATCCCCATGAATTTCATCATATCGGCTGGGCGAACGTTCACCATTCGCCTTGCCCTTACCCGATGTTGAGCAAACCTTCCGCCCAAAGTTGTGTAACAGCACTAAAAACCATCCTACCTTGATCGAAAGGGGTTATCTTATGAATACCATTATCATGATCGCGGTGCTCGCGCTGACCGCCGCCGAGGCGCATGCCGCTTATTCCCGGAACGCTGTTGTCAGCGTTCCCGACGAATTCGACTACAACTGCCGCTAGGACCGAAAGGCGGGACTCTTCCCGCAAACCGGAATCTTAACCAACCTGAACCGGAACCAAAATGGAGGTTTTGAACATGATCGTTTCTATCGTATTGACCGCACTGGCGCTCCTCGCAACCGCGGCTTCCCATGCCGCTAACGCCGCCGTCATTCCCGTTACGAAATCCGGGTATGACTACCGCTGAAATCCGGATCCTCGCCGCTGAAGCGGCAACAAAAAGCTGCCTTCCCATGATCCCCTGCGGATCGTGGGAAGGCAGCTCCTTTTTATTCGGTATCGCGCGCAGGCGGTCATTCCTCCTGCTGGGACTGCGGGCGGCGGCGGCGCGCGCCTCCGCGGCGGCGTTTGCGGTGCGGCTTTTCGTCCTGCTCCATCGCCTCCGCCAGATCCTCGAATTTGTCGAACATCTCCTGCTGCCGTTCCACCCGGTTTTCCTGCCGCGTCGCATGCTCCTGCCGCGCCACGTGTTCCGGACGCACCGGATGCTCCTGCCGTTCCGGCTTCTCGCGCGGCTTGCGGCGCGGGGGCTGCTTCGCCTCCTCGTCCGGCTCCGGCGCGGGCACAGGCGGACGCCCGCCCTTCGCCTTTCCGGAACGCAGCACCGTACAGTCCGCGCATGCAAACTGCTGCGGCGTGTCGTCGCCCTCCTCGAGCAGCACCCGGCAGGTGCCGCGCAGCATCTGGGTCGATACGACCGTCCCCCGCCCTTCCGGGGTCTCGACCAGGCTTTCCACCTTGGGAGTCTGCTTTTGCAGCTCGGCGTATACCTCGTGTTCGTATTTCAGGCAGCACATCAGCCTGCCGCAGGTGCCCGAGATCTTGCTGGGATTCAGGGACAGGTTCTGCTCCTTCGCCATGTTGATCGAAACCGGCTGGAACTCGTCCAGATAACTCGTGCAGCACAGCTCGCGCCCGCAGATGCCCAGCCCGCCGAGCATCTTCGCCTCGTCGCGCACGCCAATCTGGCGCAGCTCGATCCGGGTGCGGAAGACCGAAGCAAGGTCCTTGACCAGCTCGCGGAAGTCGACCCGCCCGTCGGCGGTGAAATAAAACAGGATCTTGTTCAGGTCGAACGTGCATTCGACCGCGACAAGGTTCATCTCCAACCCGTGCGCGGCGATCTTTTCCCGACAGATGCGGTAAGCCTCGCGCGCATGCTGCTCGTTGGCCTCGATGATCTCATGGTCGGCGCGGGTCGCGATGCGCACCAGCCGCTTGAGCGGCAGCACGACCTCGCCGTCCTCTACCTCATGGTTGCCCTGCACGCATTCGCCGAACTCCGTACCGCGCGCGGTCTCGACGATCACGTTCTGCCCCGCCTTGACGAGGATGTCCCGCGGGTCGAAATAATAAATTTTCCCGATCTTTTTAAACCGGACTCCGATAACTGTAGTCAATACTCGATCCTCGATTTTCTGTAGAATATAACGGCGGTCAGCGCCGCTCCAAAAAGGCGATGGTATAGGCGTCCGCCGTCAGCGCGCAGCTCAGCGCCGACGCGGCGGCGTTCAGATCCAGACGCCCGATCAGCGTCCCGCACAGCCCGTACAGCGCGTGCAGTTTCGGCGCGGTCAGCCGCGCGGCAATCGCCCGCGTCTCTGCCGAAAGCGCCGGCAGCAGCGGCGGCCCCAGTTCCCCGGCGGCAAAGACCGCGTCGCGCAGGGCGGTTTGCAGCAGCGCCAGCCACGCCTGCTGCTGCGGGCGCGGGAATTTTTCGATCCCGACGACGGCGCGCATCAGCCCGACTTCGCTGCCCTCAGCCAGCGCGCGCAGATAGGGCGCCAGCGCGGGGAGCAGCGTTTCATCCGGCGCTTCCTCGTCGGGGGGAAGCTGGTAGCGCGTGCAGCGCGACAGGATCGTTTCCAGGATCCGGTCCGGCTGCTGCGCCAGCAGGACGAAAAAGCAATACCTGGGCGGTTCCTCAAGCACCTTGAGCAGAGCGTTCTGCGCGGGGATGTTCATCCGGTCGGCGTGCGCGAGCAGGAATACCTTGCGCGCGCCGTCGTTCGGCAGCACGGACGCCTCCGAACGGATGCGCCGGGCGTCGTCGACCCTGACCTCCTCGTCGACCTCGATCAGGTCGGGATGTACGCCGCCTTCCACCTTCCGGCACGAGATGCAGGAGCCACAAGGCCCCCCGTCCGGGCAAAGCAGGGCGGCGGCGATCGTCCGCCCCAGCAGGCGGGCGCGCGGCTCCGGCCCGATCAGCAGCGTGCTCTGCGGGAACCGCGCGGCAAGCGCGCCCGTGATATCGCGCTGGAGCGCATCCGGCAGCCCCAGTGCAGCAAACCCCTTCACAGCTTTTCAAACCGTTCGACATCCAGCACGAAGACGGTCGCGCCGCCGACTTCGACCTGCACCGGCATTGTCGGATAAAAGCCCATGCCGAGTTCGGTCGTGGTCGGCATGATCTGGCGGCGCTTGCGGCAGTGTTCGCGGATGATGCCGAAGGCGTCCTCGAGCCGGGTCTCGTCAAGGCCGATCAGCACGGTTACGTTGCCGGCCTTCAGGAAGCCGCCGGTGGTCGCAAGTTTGGTCACGGAAAAGCCTGCCTTCGTCAGGGCAGAGATCACGCTCTGGGAATCGTCATAGTTGATGATCGCGAGCATCATTTTCATAAGGAACGCCTCTTTCAATGGTCTGGAAGTGCGGAACGCCGGTTTCAGAACCCGCGCCGCCGGACGGGCTGCGAAGGAACGGCGGGCCTTCCGGCAGTGTCGTTTCAGGTACCGCCAGCGGCGGACGGTCTCCCTCCCTCCGCGACGGCTTCTACCCTATTATAACATCTTTTCCGCAACAATTCAATCTGTGCGGCGCCAATTTCCTCGCCCGGATACAAAAGCGGTACGCCGGGCGGATAGGGCGTGACCGGGCGGGCGCAGATCCGTCCCAGCGCGTCCGCCACCGGGATGTTTTCCCGCTGGGCAAACCACGCCTCCCGCACCGGCATCCGCCGCACCGGCAGCTCCCAAGCCCCGGCCGGCTCCGGGAGCGGCGCGGGCTGTACCCGTTTCGCCAGCTTTGCGATCGCCTGCCGCAGGCGCATGACGCTGCCCGCCGAATCCGCGCCCGTCAGGATGAAAACCACATTGCGGTCGTCCGCCATCTCGCAGGCGACCGTGAATTCGCCAAACAGCGTATCCGCCAGCGCGCGGCCGGTCAGATTGGTCCCCGCCGTGCTGACGGTCAGGCGGCAGGGGTCGAACTGGTACGGAACCATGAACGGTTCGAGCGTGAGGAAGGGCGTTTCGTAGGCGACCAGCCGCCGGATGCCCGCGCAGGCGTCCGCCGACAGGCGGAAGGAGGACGCGCCCTGCCCCTCCGCCCAGGCGCGCGCGAGGTCGAGCGAGCACAGGATCGGATAGCTTGGCGACGAGGTGCCGAACAAGGAAGTCGCTTCCCGCAGCGCTTCGCCGTCCGCGCCCTCCCCCAGCAGCAGGAACGCCCCCTGCCCCAGACACGGCAGGGTCTTATGCGCCGACATGACCGCGTAATCCGCCCCCTGCTGCACCGCCGTCTGCAAGCGCACCGCCGGGAAATGGGCGGCGTGCGCGGCGTCCACCAGCAGCTTTTTGCCGCGCGCATGGCACAGCCCGGCCAATGCTTCCAATGGCTGGCAGACCCCATAATAATTCGGCGAAGTGACCAGCAGCGCCGACGCTTCCGGATGCGCGTCAAGCGCGGCCTCGACCGCCGCAGGGTCGAGCGCCGACGGGATCCCAAACGGTTCAATCTCCGGCGGGACGAGGAAATGCGGCGTCAGGTCGAGCAGCGCCAGCGCCGTACAAATCGATTTATGGCACACGCGGTCGACCAGCAGCGCGCCGCCCGGCGCGACCGCCGCCGCGATCATCGACAGCACGCCCTGCGTCGAGCCGCAGGTCAGGAAAAAGCAGTCGGCGGCGTGATAAAAGCGGGCGGCGGCAAGCTCGGCGGCGCGGATCGGGCCTTCCCCCGTATACAGGTTGCCGGTGCCGTAGGTCTCGGTGAAATCGATCGTGAACACCTCGGAAAAGGTCTGGAAGATCGGCTCCCCCTTGTGCCCGGGCATGTGGAAGCGCGCGCTGCCGCTTTCGCTGAGCAGGTTCATGGCATGGAACAGCGGCGCAGTCGCGTCGGGCAGGGTGTCTTTGAAGCGTTTCATAAAGGCGGCCTCCGTTTCGGGACGTTTTCACATTCCGGCTCCCCGGGGCGGGAGCCCTGTTTGAGTTCCAGATTGCGGCGCAGCGGCGCGGGGCCGCGCCAAGTGAAAGCGCGGTCGGGATACCGCTCCAGAAAGAGCCTGCGGGTCAGGCCGTCCAGCCCGTCCAGCGTCAGGGCGTCGATCAGGCCGTCGCGGAAGGCCAGGATTTCGGTTTGCATCACATCGCGGTTCATCGGGCACGCGTGTTGGCAGAGATCGCAACCCCAGATCAGCGGGTGGCGGCGCAGCTGTTCCGCTTCCTCCGGCGAAAGCGCCCCGTTCCTCTGGGTCAGCGCGGAAAGGCAGCGCGAAGCATCGACGCCGCCCTCCCCCAGCGCGGCGGACGGGCATGCCTTCCGGCATGCGCCGCATTTCCGGCAGGGGCGCGGCTCCTGCGGTTCCACCGGACAGGGACGGTCGGTGACGATCGTCCCGATGAATACATAGCTTCCATAGTCCTTGTGGATCAGCAGGCCGTTTTCACCGGCCATGCCCAGCCCCGCCAACGCCGCAGCGCGCACCTCGGGGAGCGGGGAATCATCCGCCAGTACGGCGAATGTATTGTTTGGATACCATGCGCGGAGGTCTTCCGCGACCGGCGACAGCGCGTCCCGTATGACCGTATGGTAATCCCGCCCCCGCGCGTACAGCGACAGGTTGCCCGAACGCTCCCCCGCGTAATACGGGAACAGGAACACCAGCGCCGTCCGCGCCTTCGGGCAGAGCTTGTCCAGCCAGCCGCGGGCGTGTGGATCCAGCCGCAGCGCATCGATCGGACACGCCCCGGCGGCGCAAACCCCCTCCATCTTTCCCTTCCTCCTTCTTTCCGGCGACAGCCTCAGCTTGCCCGGTTTCGGGCGATTTTAACGCCTTCGTTTTTTGCAGCACAAGCCCCGCGCCGCCTTCACAGGATCACGACCGTGACGCCGTTGTTGTGGCGTTCCAGATCGGGATCGCCGCGCAGGGCCGGGCAAAGGTCGAGCGCCCGACGGGTGTCTTCATCAAAGATCGACAGGCGTTCCCCCGGGATGTAAAACTTGAGATACCCCCGTCCTTTGTAGGTCTCCAGCTGGCGGCGCACCGCCGGACGCAGTTTCCCTCCGCGCCCCGACGAACCGAAGCCGTGGATCAGCTTCAGCGCCTTGATCCGGGAACCGCGCACAAGGCGAAGCTCCATTTGCAGCCGCGCAAGCGCGTCCTGCACCGAAGGGCGCCCCTCCTCTAAGTTTACTTTTTTGACCTGGCTCATGCTGCCCCATCCATTCATTTTTGATTCCTTTCGGCATACGGCGCGCGCCGCTCCGCCGAGACGTTCAAAGCGCTGTCTCCCAACCGGTTTCGCGCAGGACGGCTCCGCCGTCTATCGCTTCCTCATAAACGCCCGCCGCCTTTGTAAAGCCGTTCTTTTCGTACAGGCGGATCGCAGGCGCGTTGCTTTCCGCGACGAACAGCCGCAGCGTTCCCGCGCCCGACAAGCGGGCGGTCTCCTTTGCCTTGCCAAGCATCCGGATTCCCAGCCCTTGCCCCAGCCGGCCTACGCAAACGCCCAGCCGTTCCAAATATAAAGCTTTCCGCCCGGTATGGCGCCATCCCACCGCGTCTGCACCAGCATTCGTATCGCTGAGCGCAAACGCCGCCACAATGCCGTTTTCATCGAGCAGGAGGTAAAGGCGGCGCCGCCGGATATCTTCCTCGAAAACCATACAGGGATACCATTCATCCCAAATCGACAGCCCACGGTGGAGCATGTGCCGGACGATGTCCTCATATACCGCCTTCACCTGCGGCAGATCCTGCATGACTGCCCGCCGGAACAGCTCGTTTTTTTGCATATCCGGTCCCTTCCGTTCCTAGCCGCAGCGCAGCCCGCCGTCGGGCTGCGCTCTGCACAATCCTACGAAGTGCGCGAACAGGCGCAGGTGATCGGTCGGTACGTCCGCGCAAAGCCCCGCGATCATACGCTCGGGGTGCCACTGCACCGCGAAGACCGGCAGGCTTTCGTGTTCGACCGCTTCGGCCGTGCCGTCCGCCGAAGCCGCCGTCGCCCGAAGCCCCCGCGCCAGCTCCCCCACCGCCTGATGATGCCAGCTGTTGGTCAAAAACGCACCGCCGCAAAGCGTTTCGATCCGGCTTCCCGGAACGGCGGTTACGGCATGGCTGACGCCGTCCGCATGATCCGGGATGTGCTGCCGCAGCGTCCCGCCAAAGTACACGTTCAGCAACTGGATGCCCCGGCAAATGCCAAAAACCGGGCGTTCCCGCCGAATGAACGCATCGGCAAGCGCGAATTCTTCCACATCGCGCGTTTCGTCGATTTCGTCCGTCGGGAGCCGCTGCGCACCGTAACGCGCCGGGTCAACGTCTCCCCCGCCGATCAGCAGCAGCCCCGAAAACCGCTCCGCAAGCGCTTCGGCCTCGCCGCCCGCAAAAATGGCCGGTAGCCCGCCCGCCTTTGCGACCGCTTCGCCGTACAGTACCGAGGCCGCGCGCCGCGCCGAATATTGGTTCGGTTGACGGCCTGCGGATAACAAGATCAATGGCTGCATAAAATTCTCCTTTTCGCAAAAAAATATCTGAATAACGCGCGCTTCTGCGCATTTGGGATCTGCAACAGCCTGTAGATTTCAGCAATAATATTTACAGGACGTGAATTTACTGGTATAATGATAATACAAGCTAATCCGAGAAGATGCTGTGGCGGACAGGGCCGTTCGCAGGAACGGTTTGGGATGCGCCCTTTCCCCGCCGCAGCGGTGATGAAGTTTTTACTCGATTTTTTTACAAAAAAATCGCGGGTGCAGGGCAGAGCCCTGCCGCCGTCCGCGCAGGACGCCGCCCCGGCGAGGGGCAAAACGCAGAAACACTACATGGGAGGAAATCATGGAATTTGACGCTTTATCCTTAATACGCATGGCAGGAGGGCTAGCCCTGTTCCTGTATGGCATGACCCTGATGGGCAGCGGTCTCGAACGCGCCGCTGGACCCTCGCTTGAGCATACCTTGGAACGCGTCGCCGGGAATACCTTCCGCGCGCTCGTTACCGGTATCGCCGTGACCGCCGTTATCCAGTCTTCGTCCGCCGCTACCGTTATGGTCGTCGGCTTCGTCAACGCCGGGATCTTGACCCTCCGTCAGTCGGTCGGCGTCATCCTCGGCGCAAATATCGGTACCACCATTACTGCTCAGCTCCTGCGCCTCGATTCCTCCGGCGCCGTCGGCGACAGTCTCCCTCTTCAGCTCATCAAACCCAAAAATCTCGCCTGGCTCGCCGTGCTCGCCGGCGTCTGTGTCCTGCTGCGCGGGAAAGGAAAGCGCAATCGCCCCGGCGCGGAAGTGCTCCTCGGCTTCGGCCTCCTCTTTATCGGCATGGCTACCATGGAGAGCGCAATGGCTCCCCTCGCTCAGCTCCCATGGATCCAAAATCTGTTCGCCGCCGCCGCAAATCCCGCCACAGGCGTCCTAGTCGGCGCCGCCGTGACCGCCGTGCTGCAATCGTCGTCCGCTTCCGTCGGTATCCTCCAAGCCCTGTCGACCACCGGAGCCGTCAGCTGGGCCGCCGCCATCCCCATTATCCTCGGCCAGAACATCGGCACCTGCGTCACCGCGCTGCTCTCCGCCGCCGGTACCTCCAAAAACGCGCGCCGCGCCGCCTCCATCCACCTCTATTTTAACCTCATCGGTTCCGCCGCCTTCCTCGTCGGGGTCTATACGTTACAGTATACCATCGGTTTCCCCTTTTTTAAAGAGTCGATCGGCAAAGCCGGGATCGCAAATTTTCACACCCTCTTCAATGTATGCGCCACCCTCCTGTTCCTCCCCTTCACCGGCGCGCTGGTAAGGCTCGCCGAACGCACCGTTCCCGCCGATCCCCAAGCCCCCGATCCCCTTGGCAGGCTTGAGCCACGCTTCCTCTACACCCCCTCGCTCGCGCTCGAACAGGCCCGTCTCTGCGTCGCCGACATGGGGCACGCCGCACGCGAGAATGTGGACGCCTGCTTGCAGGCCCTCTCCGGCGGTTCCGCGCTCCCCGAAGAACGCTTCGCCAAAAACGAAGCCTTCCTCGACCGTGCCGAGGTTGAGATCGGCAAATATCTGGTCGCCATACAAGGCGACCTGCCCGAAGCCTTGCGCCGGATGCACGCCGAATTGCTCCATTCGCTGAGCGACTTTGAAAAAATCGGCGACTACGCGCAGAATATTTTTGAACACGCCCGCGATGTCCGCGCCGAAGGGCTGTTCTTCAGCCAAACCGCCGCCGCCGAGCTGCGCGCGATGGGCGCAGCCGTCTCCGAACAGCTCCGGCTGACCGTCGAAGGCTATGAAACACGGCAGGCCGATACCGCCCGGTTGGTCGAACCTTTAGAGGAAGTCGTCGACGACTTGAAGGATCTGCTCAAGGCCCGCCATATCGCAAGGCTCAGCAACGGCGAATGCCGCATTCAAAGCGGCATCGTGTTCCTTGATGTGGTCCACGACCTCGAAAAGATCGGCGACCATTGCGAAAACCTCGCCGTGTATACCATCCAGCTTTGCGAAGGCAGCGGGCAGTTCGACCCGCATAGCTTTTCCAAACGGGCTTACCGGTCGTCGGCCGCGTTTCAGGACGCCGTCCAGCGCTGCCGCAATCAGTATCTTGCCCCCGCGGAACAGTTGTAAGCCGCTGCACGGCGTGCCGTCTGGCGCTGCGCCGCAGGCCGGGTCTTACGCCGTAAGCCGGCGATTTGGCTTTTCGCCAGAGCGCCTGTCGCAGGTTCCTACACGCCTCCGTCATCCGCAGCCCGGCGCCGCTGGCAGTTCCAGCCGGAATTGCCAGCATTTTTGCAGGGATCCGGGTTTGACTTTCCGTATCAAACACGGTATACTGTATCCAGTGACAACGAAAACGCTGCCGATACCAAACCCAATACTCCTTTATTTTCCTGTTTTCTGAACACCCTCCATTTCAAAAAAGCCCCTGCGCGCAGACGGCCGGCATCCCGGCCGTCTGCGGCGGGAATCTGCATTCATTTCTTTCCTTACCCGGTATCCGGCACGTTTCGCTGGTTTTCGACGGATCCATACCTATTTGCAGGACGCGCAGCCCATTTGCGGCTGCGCGTTTCCTGTTTCCGGCTCCGCCCACCGCGCGGCCTCTGCGCCGGTCGCACAGCGCCGCGCCCTTCCGCATCGGTCGCACCCATCGACGCACCGTCCCCGTGCCGGTCAAGCCTCCCCTTCCGCAGGCAGGCCTGCGGCTCCGGCGTGCAGGCTCAAATCTGGTAATCCCAAAATTCTTCCTGCTCGAATTCCCGTTTTTCGGGTTCGTTTTTGCCGTTGCTCTTCATTTGCAGCTCCGGGTTCTTGATGCTGACCTTGGTCTTGCTCGGGATCGACTGCGTAATGAACGCGTTCGATCCGACCACAACGCCCTCGCCGATCACCGTCGCGCCGCCCAGGATGGAAGCGCCCGAATAGATCGTGACGTCGTTCTCGACCGTCGGGTGACGCTTCGCGTGGTTCAGCGACTGCCCGCCCTTAGTGCTCATCGCGCCGAGAGTCACGCCCTGATAAATTTTCACATGGTCGCCGATGCGGGTCGTCTCGCCAATGACAATGCCGGTGCCGTGGTCAATGAAAAAATATTTCCCGATCGTCGCGCCCGGGTGGATATCCACGCCCGTGATCGTATGCGCGTATTCGGTCATGATCCGCGGGATCAGCGGCACGTCGAGCACAAACAGCTCGTGCGCGATCCGGCTGACCATGATCGCGTACAGCCCCGGATAGCACAATATGATCTCGTCCATGCTGTATGCCGCCGGGTCGCCGTCGAACGCGGCTTCTACGTCGGTGTCCAGGTATTCCCGGACACGCGGCAGGCGGCGCATGAACTGCTCGGTCAGCGTCGCCGCGCGCCCGCGCGCCGCAGTTTCGTCCAGCCCGCTGTGCTGGAGCGCTTTGCCGATCTGCTTGCGCAGGTGATAGTTGACCTCCTCCAGCACGCTGCCAATATAATACGCGATCGTGTCCTCCTTCGGTTTCGTCGCGCCGAAATATCCCGGGAACATCACGATTTGCAGCTTTTTCAGGATCTCTATGATGGTATCGCGATTTGGCTGGCTGTTCACGCCGATCTTACAGATCGCGGGGTACTGCTCATAGCTTTTCAGCAGCTCGTCGACAACGCCGCCCAGTGTATAAGGTACTTTCTCCATGCAGGGAGCCTCCAATCTAACGGGTACGCCTACCCGGCTTGTTTTTTCTTCCCTATTATAATACGCCGTACCTGCGATTGCAAGTTCCGCTTTCCGCCCCCGCACAGCAGGCGCGCGCCCGCTGCTGTAGATTTTACCAAATTTTTATTTGCAGGACGGGGATTTTCTGGTATAATGAGAATGCAAGATTTTTTGGAAGACGATGTTGAAGGAGACGGCATGACGATTTACGATTTTGATAAGACGATATATGACGGCGACAGCACCGTCGATTTTTTCCTTTTCTGTATGAAAAAACGCCCGCGCCTCGTGCGGTTCCTGCCCCTCGCAATCCGGCTGAGCCTGATGTATAAGCTGTGCATCATTTCATACAAGGATTTCCTGCGCGCCGGGGAACGCACCCTGCGGGTCGCAGCCGCCCAGTTCGACGACCTCAACGCGCTGATCTGCGAGTTCTGGGATAAGCACGAGCACAAGATCAAGGACTTCTACCTCGCCCAGAAGCGCGAAGACGATTTGATCCTCTCCGGCTCCTGTGAGATCCTGCTGGACGAGATCTGCCGCAGGCTCGGCATCCGGCACTATATCGGTTCGCGGCTCGATCTGCGGCAGGGGCGCATCGAGTTTTTGTGCTACCATGAAAACAAGGTCAAGGCGTTCAGCGAACGCTATCCCGGCGCGGAGATTGAAGCCTTCTACACCGACTCCATGCTCGACCTGCCGATGATGCGCGAAGCGGATATCGTTTATCTGGTGAAGAAAAACCGCGTCCGCCTCTGGTCGGAGCATACTGCCGTTTGAGCCGCCTCGCGCGGCTCTTTTTGCGCGCCGCCGGCTTTTTTCGCTGCGCGACGAAAACGCCCGCCGGTTCCGGCGGGCGTATCCACTCAATTTGAACTTACTCCTGACGCATTTTCGCGAAGCATTCGCTGCAATACACCGGACGGTCGGACTTCGGCTCGAAGGGCACGCGCGCTTCACCGCCGCAGGATGCGCATACGGCTGTAAAGTATTCGCGCGGGCTGCGGGCTGCATTCTTGCGCGCGTCACGGCAGGCCTTGCAGCGCTGCGGCTCGTTCTGGAAGCCGCGATCTGCGTAAAACTCCTGCTCGCCTGCGGTGAATACGAACTCGTTACCGCACTCCTTGCATTTTAACATCTTGTCCTGGTACATGGTTTCTACCTCTCCTTGATCTGCTGCCCCATCTTCGGGGCGGTTCTTTGTATTTGCGCTCAGGGGCTTGCCCTGTTGTCGCCATTGGGGTTTTGGAATCGCCGGTATACAGCCTTAGCCGTTTCGCAAAAGTTCAGCCGATTTGCGCCGGATACGCTGAACGGCGTTATCCACGGATTTCAGGGGCCTTCCGAGCTTTGCGGACATTTCTTCGTAAGAATAACCATCCAGAAACAGGGTCAAGACCTCCGCCTCGAAATCGGACAGCAGCCGGTCCAGACGCGCCAGCAGTTCTTCCCGCGTTTCCTGCCCGATGACCAGCGCCTCGGGGTCGGAAACCGGGCCGCCCGCGGCAGCGCCAGCCTGCGCCATGTCCTCAAACAGCGGCTTTTCCAAGGGTACGGCGTCGCTCAGTACGCTGTGCTTGTGCGTCAGCGAGGAGCGGACCGCTGAAATGATTGACCGCGAAACGCAGACCCGTGCGAACTGCTCGAACGGGACGCCGCGCGCCGGATCGAATTCCTGCACGGCCTTCAGCAGCCCGAGCATGCCTTCCTGGATGAGGTCTTCGGTATCGCCCCCCGCCAGGAAGTAGGGCCGCGCGCAGCTTTTCACCAGCCGGAAGAAACGGCGGACCAGCAGGTCGCCAGCCGCGCGCTCTCCCGCGCGCGCCGCCCGCAGCAATTCCTCTTCGGTTTGGTCGATCGGCTCGCCGGCCGTAAATTCATATCCGTTCATCATTCTAAATGCTATTATATATGAGACCATTCTAAATGTCAAGGGTTTTTGTAATTTTTATACATGCTGCGACATTCGGCCCATCAGGTTTTGTGTGGTTTTTACAAAAAATCCTATGCAGTTTTTCCCAGCGCCGCCAAAATCCCCTATCCCTTGCATTTTTATCCGGAAACGGCGCGTTTCCGGACGCCCGGACGCGCCGCGCCCGCAGTCATTCTACCGTTACCGATTTCGCAAGGTTGCGCGGTTTATCGACGTCGCAGCTGCGTTCGACCGCCACGTAGTACGCGAACAGCTGAAGCGGTATGATCGAAAGCGACGCCGCGAACCGTTCAAGGCAGGCGGGCAGGCGGATAACGCAGCGGCAGGCCGAAACATCGCCGTCGAAGTCCTCCGTTGTGACAAGGATGACCTCCGCGCCGCGCGCCGTGACTTCGCGGATGTTGGATACCGTCTTTTCAAACAGACGCTTTTGCGTCGCCAGCGCCACGACCAGCGTGCCGTCCTCGATCAGCGAGATCGTGCCGTGCTTCAGTTCGCCCGCCGCATACGCCTCCGAATGGACGTAGGAGATCTCCTTCAGCTTGAGCGACGCTTCCAGCGCCGCTGCATAGTCCAGCCCGCGCCCCAGATAGAACACGCTCGAACGGTTGGTGTACTTGCTCGCAAGGTACTGCACCGTGCCGACGTCCTCCAGCATTTTATGGATGCTCTCCGGCAGCTCAAGCAGCGCTTCGCAGAAGCTGCGTTCCTCTGCTTCGTCCATCAGGCCGCGCGCCAGCGCCAGCTTCGCCGCCACCAGATACAGCGCCGCGAGCTGCGCCGAATATCCCTTTGTCGTCGCAACAGCGATCTCGGGGCCCGCCCACGTGTACAGGACGCCGTCAGCCTGCCGCGCGATGCTGGACGACACCACGTTGACGATCGCCAGTGTGAACGCGCCTTCGGCCTGCGCCTGCCGCATCGCCGCCAGACTGTCCGCCGTTTCGCCCGACTGGCTGATCACGATACACAAGTCCTTTTCCTTCACGATCGGGTCGGTATAACGGAATTCCGAAGCGACCGAGACCGAGCAGCGCACCCGGCCCATCGATTCGATGACCGACTGCCCGACCATCCCCGCGTGCAGCGCCGAGCCGCAGGCGATGATGTGGATGTGTTCGGTTTCGCGGAGCCGTTCGTCGGTCAGGCCGTTGTCTTCAAAAACAATCCGGCCATCCTGAATGCGCGGGCGCACCGTATCCGCCACTGCGCGCGGCTGCTCCATGATCTCTTTGAGCATGAAATGCGCATAGCCGCCCTTCTCCGCCGCCGACAGATCCCAGCTGACCTCCTGCACCGGCTTGTCGACCACATCGCCCAGCTGGTTGTAAACCGTCACGCGCTCCGGCCGCACGACCGCGACCTCGTTGTCGTCCAGAATAATATACCGGCGGGTGCGGGAAATGATCGCGGTGATATCCGACGCGATCATATTCTCCCCTTCGCCAAGGCCGATGATGAGCGGGTTGTCGCGGCGCGCCGCGACAATTTCCCGGCTGTCCTCCATGCTGACCACGCCCAGCGCGTAGGAGCCGCGCAGCAGCGACAGCGCCGTCAGCACCGTTTGGGCAAGGTCTTCCTGCTGGCGGCCCTTGTGCAGGAAATCGATCAGGTGCGCGACCGTTTCCGTGTCGGTCTCCGACTGGAATTCATAGCCGTGCTTTTCGAGCTGCTCGCGCAGGAACAGGTAATTTTCAATGATGCCGTTGTGTACGACCGCGACCTTGCCGTCGCGCCCCCCCAGATGGGGATGGGAGTTGCGGTCGGACGGGCCCCCATGGGTCGCCCAGCGGGTGTGCCCGATGCCGCAGGTGCTGGAAGGGTTGCCCGCCTCATGCAGCTTTTCCTCAAGGTTCGCGATGCGCCCCTTGGTCTTTACGACCTGCAAACCGTCGTCGGTGAATACGGCAATGCCCGCGGAATCATAGCCGCGGTATTCCAAACTGTATAAGCCTTTCATCAAAATGGGCAGCGCGTTTTCCTGCCCGGTGAAGCCTACGATACCACACATAAAATCGTTTGTCCTCCAAAAATAAAAAAACGTCGATCGCGCCGGGGGCGGCGCGCTTTGTCCGAAAAATCATACCGCCTGCGGCCGCTTCCCGCCTCCCCGCCGTGGGAAGGCTCCCGTTTGGCTGCGCCTGCCTGTGCAAGCCCGCAGTGCGCCGCAGCGTTATTGAAACCCACAGGTTTTAACAATGCGCGTCCGGGCGCAAAAATAGTGCGTCATGCCGTACCGCTTTGTCTCCGGGATCGCTCCCAGTCTTTGCCCGGCCGGCTAACGACC
Source organism: uncultured Eubacteriales bacterium (assembly GCA_910586105.1). Classification (GTDB taxonomy): domain Bacteria; phylum Bacillota; class Clostridia; order Oscillospirales; family Butyricicoccaceae; genus QXXE01. The sequence goes on from CAJUGU010000020.1 coordinate 21,948, forward strand.
AACCCACTGATGGCCGAAGGGCATCCGCCGAATTTTCGATAAACCCTTACCTCGTCAGCTGCGCCGCCTTGGCGCGCAGCTCTGGCGCTTTTGCTATTCCGTTGTAACGTTGACGCTGCATCGCCCCTTTCGTTCGCGGCCTGCATAAGCCGCCGCGCCTGCGCTGTCCGGAAGGCGGAAGCCTCCAACGCGCCCGGCGCGGTTGCCGCCCTCCCGCGCACTGCCGCGACCCTTCGAGTGCCGCTGACGTATTTTGCGCGCCTCCGCGACTTCTCACGTGCTGCCGACGCTTTTCGCGTGTTTCCGCGACTTTTCATGTGCTGCTGACGCTTTTCGCGTACTGCCGCTGCGTTCATACAGTCGCTTGCGGGTATTATATCACAGCAGCGGCGATTATACAAGTAAATTTTTCTGCGCCGCTCCCTTTTTCAGCGGTTGACTGCACAGAAAAGCCCCGCAGGGGCGCCTCCTATGGGGCCCCTGCGGGACGGTTCCTTACTTGAAAAAGCGCGCGATCTCGATCTCGGCATTTTCCAACGAATCCGAGCCGTGGATCAGGTTTTCCGTTGTCGAATGTGCAAAGTCGCCGCGGATCGTACCCGCCGTCGCGTCTTCAAACTTGGTCGCGCCCATCAGGATCCGCATCCCTTTGACCGCCTGTTCGCCTTCCACGATCATTGCAAGCACCGGGCCGCTCGTCATATAGGCGACCGTATCCGGGAAAAACGGCTTGTCCGCAATGTGCGCGTAGTGCTCGCGCAGGATCGGCTCGTCGAGCTGCATGGTCTTCATCGCCGTGATGCGATAACCCTTGCGTTCGATGCGCGCCAGGATCTCCCCGATCAGGCCACGGCGCAGCGCGTCCGGCTTCAGCATGATATAAGTCCTTTCCATGTCAAATCCCATCCTTGTTTTCATTCTTTTTGTTCCGATTCGCCCGGAAGGCTTGCCCCCTCCGGAAGACCGCTCGTTACCTTTTCAGTATACCGGATTTTGCCCCCGATTTCAATGCAAATAATTTTTTTGAAAAATTTCAAAAAATCAGTTGACAAATCGCGAAAAATCGGGTATCATAGTCAAGCAGGTTTGAGATGGCCCGGTAGCTCAGCTGGTTAGAGCGCTAGCCTGTCACGCTAGAGGTCGTGGGTTCGAGCCCCATCCGGGTCGCCATTTCTTCATCTTGCAGCGTTGGGAAGCATCACTTCCCGATTTGCCTCTGTAGCTCAGTCGGTAGAGCAGGGGACTGAAAATCCCCGTGTCGGTGGTTCGATTCCGCCCGGAGGCACCACGTTTTCCTTTTTTACCGCACGGGATCGAAACATGCTTCCGTCCGGCGGTACCATTTCTTCATTTTGCACCGTTTGAGGTGCAGCCACCCTTTTATTTCCCAAGCATGGAGGACAGCGTTTTTCTCCCTTTTCATTGCCCCCTCTTTCCTGTTCTCCAATGCCCCGCTCTAGCGGGTCATGCGGATGTAGCTCATCTGGTAGAGCGCCACCTTGCCAAGGTGGAGGTAGCGAGTTCGAGCCTCGTCATCCGCTCCAAATCGACCGTCCCTTTGTGGGACGGTTTTTTGTTGTTGCCGCATCAAGATATTTTGCACGCCTGACCGAAAAATTTCCCGCAGATGGTTGACACGCTCGCGTATTATCTGTATAATACGCTTATAGCAAGACAAGGAGGGTGCGCATGGATTTCCGCGGTTTGAAGCTGGGCAACCGCGAGCCGGTTTATCAGCAGATTGCCGCCTATGTCCGGCAGCAGATCTTTACCGGCGCGGCACAGTCCGGCGACCCTCTCCCCTCCCGTCGTGAGATCGCGGCGCAGCTCGGTATTAACCCAAACACGGTGCAAAAAGCCTTCCGATTGATGGAAGACGCGGGTTATATCGTCACAAATGGCAATTCGGGCAGCACGGTCTTTGTCAGCGACGCGATCCGCGAACAGATTGAAACCGAGCTGACGCGCGGGCTGATCCTCGATTTCGTGCGCCGCGCCCGCGCGAACAATTTGTCGCTGTCCCGCGTGATCGCGCTGCTGGGCGAGCTTTGGGATGCCTGACCGCTGCGCCGGTATGCTCACAGCCTCGTTTTACGGACGCGCTTTTCCCTGCCGCAGCTTCACCTTTCTGCATCCATGTTTTCGCGCCATATGCGTATGATTACCATCATACATCCCTGTATCCGGAGCCCCCAGCGGGCCGCCATCCTTCGGAAGCGTCCGCGCCGGATCGTGAAAAGGAGCCTTGTCATGAAACCTTACGCCAAGCTTTGCGGCTATCTGTTCGACTGGCTTTCGAAGCCGCTGCGCCGGGTCATCCTCGGCCTGTTTGCCGTCGACCTCCTGATCGCCGTCTGCCAGCTCCGCTATTGCGCCCGCTTTGATGAATTCCTGAACAGCACCGCCGTCCTCGGCACGGCGATCGGCGCGCTGGCGATCTTCCTGCTGCTCGCGCAAAACCACTTTCACCAATTCTTCAACGGTTCGGGTTCGCACGGCATTTACACCCTCTGCACTCTGCCCGCCCCCGGCTGGGCGCTCCCTGCGGCGGTGTACACCGTCTACGCCGTCTGCATCCTTGCGCTGGCGGCGGCGCAGCTCGTGTCCGCAGCGATTGCCTGCGCATTTTATTTCGGGCTTTATCACCCCGGCGGCAACCTCTATCTGGCGGTCATGCGCTCGGACCTTTTCCGGTACCTGCTGCCGCATACCCTGCTGGACGCGCTCAAAACCCTGAAATGTTTTGAACTCGCCGTCCTGTTCCCCTTTGCCTTCCTGCCAGGCCGCCCCGCGTTTTTGTTCCAGCCTACCCAGCCCCCGCACGAACGTATCGGGATCTTTCTTGCGGCTCTGCTGATGGCGTGGGTCTTCAGCCTGTTCAGCCTGCCGGATCAGCAAACGCTCGCTCTGCTGAAAAATGCCGCCGCCTGCCTCATTTTTGCAGCCTGCGACGTCTGGGAATTATACTGCTGGTCGCATAGACCGAACCGCTTTGACCGCTGCCCCAGCTACAACGCATGAAAACTGCATCGGGAGGTGTCTGCCCCATGAACCGAATCTGCAAGCTGCTCCTCACGCTCGGCGTGTCAATCGCCGTATTCGCGGGCGCTTACGCGTTCCTTCTGACAAGCGGACGCGAACCGCTGCGGCTCGAAACCCTGTCGGGCGATCCCATACAGTTGGAGCCCTACGAAATTTCCTTTTCGCTTGCCGACAATACGATCGAACAACGGTATACGCTGCGCTCCGGGACGATCACACAGAAAAACCGCTTTTTAGAAGCCGGGCACCGTTGGCTGCTCCGCTCCCGGCAGACTTCCAGCTCCCCCAGTTTCGGTGTCCGGCAGTACGATTCCGATTTGGGCGGCTTTTTCACCGAATCACGCGACCTTTTCATCCGCCCCCAGTCCCGCGTGAGCGACAGCGGGACGCTCCTGCTGCCGGGCGTATACCGGCTTCTGGAATATTCGAGCAACCCGGAACGGGCTGCGCCGGTCTTCACGCTCACGGAAAACGAAACCCTGTCCGGCTTCTGGCAGTTGGACGACGCGCTTTACTGCGGCGTGGAGCACGGCGGGCAAACCGAGCTGCGCCAATACAGCGCCGCAGGCGTCCTGCTGGAAACCTATCCCCTCGGCGAAACCAAACGCGGGCTGCTCCTGCCCGCCTACGCCAGCACCCCGCATGTGTCCTGGCACGAAGGCCCTTATGACGAACGCGGGCATTTTGTCACGGCCTCGCCCTGCCCGCCTGATCCGGACGACGCGCAGCTCTTTCCGCTTGGCGACCGGCTGCTGGTGATCGGCGCATGGGTCGAAGATCAGGCCTCCGGCGTCGATCTGTACCTGTTGGAGCCCGGGAACCTGTTGTATCATGGGCGCATCGCGACCCGCGTCTGGGAGGATTACCGCAGCAGCCCGTTCCAGTATGGCGACATCGACGGCGTACTGGTTTCGGACGCGCCGCTCCGATACTTCACAATGGCGGAAGCCCTTACAAAATCCTGATTTTAAACCACAGCCGGAGGACGCCCCATGATTACCCTGAACCACGTGCGCAAAACCTATACCCGCGACGGCGAACCCAAAACCGCGTTTTCCTGTGAAACGCTCACCCTCGGTGACGGCGAGGTCATTGGCATCCTCGGTGCAAACGGAGCGGGCAAAACGACCCTGCTGAAAGCAATTCTTGGCCTGATCCCCTTCGAAGGGGATATCCGGATCAACGGCGAGCCAGTCTCCCGGCAATATCAGAACCTATCCTTTATCACCGAAGAAGGCAGTTTCCTGCCCTTTCTGACCCCGGCGGAATACGGCGCGTTCCTCGCGGATTTCTGGCCGTATTTCGATCTGGAGCGATACCAGCGGCTGCTGGATTTTTTTGAGCTGAAGGGCGAAAACCGCCCGATCCGCACCTTCTCCAACGGACAGCAGGCCAAGCTGGAGATCGCGGCAGGCTTTTCCCGCGGCGCGCGGTATATCCTGATGGACGAACCCTTTTCGGGCAAGGATGTTTTCACGCGCCGGGATTTCCTCCAGCTCATGGCGGGCAGCCTGCACGGCGGCGAAACCATCCTGCTCGCGACCCATCAGGTGGAGGAGATCGAAAACTTCCTTGACCGTGCGGTCATCCTCCACGAAGGGCAGGTCGCCGCCGATCTGTCGATCGACAGCCTGCGGGAGTCCGGCAGCTCCTTGCTTGAACAAATGCAGGCGGTCGCGGGCTACGATCCCGAGCGCTGCCGCGAATTCCTTTGAACCGCCGCGCGTTCCACGGAACCGCTCTCTATGCGCCCCAAAACCACAGAAAAGCCGTCGGCAACCTCGCCGACGGCTCTTGTATTTCATTTTACGAAAAAAAATATGCGTCCCCGCCCCGGCTCACCAGCCAAGGCCGAACAGGCTCTTTTTTTCGTAGGGCTCGCGGTTGACCGCTTTCACCTCGTAACCGGTCGGCTCGATCGCCGCGCGTACTTCGGCTTCCCCGATCGCCTGCTCCGCAAGGATCACCGTTTCCCCCTTGCCGTGGGACGATTTCACCCTTTTGACCGGCAGCGCCTTCCGCACCGCGTCGTTGATATGGCTTTCACACATCCCGCACATCATGCCGTCTACCTGCACTGTGATCTTGTACATGTCCGCACCTCTCCTTTTTTGTAACCGAATAACGGAAGAATCCCCTGCGGACATATGCGGTTGCCCGCAGGGGACGGGCCGAAGCCCGGAAAACAAGAAAAATGTATGGGGACCGCTTCGCGGCGGCTTCTCCCGGATAAGGAGGTGGTTAGAGGAAACTAACCCTTCTAGGAAAGGAACGCCGGAAGTCCATTTTGCAGCCCCTTCCGGCTCTCTCCATGTCTATATATTAGCATAAGCTAACCCCTTTGTCAACCACTTTTTCCAATTTTTTTTGTTCCGCGCAAACAGGCGGAAAGCCTGCGTCATGCGCGGCGCGCTGAACGCCGCTCCCAGCGGGGCGTTTTCCGCCCGCCGCTGAAATCCCCCTGCCGTTTCACAGCGTCCAGCCCTGCGCATTGATGCCCAGGAATTTTTTGTCCCGGAACCCAATGCAGATCCCGTGTTCCGGGTCGCATTCACACTCGCCGAGGAACGATATTTCAGGGTAAATGAGCGAACCATCTCCCGACTGCGTGATTTCGCTGATATTCACGGCAATTCCGGTAATGCCGACCCCCCGTTCCAAGTCTTCTTCGGCGAAGGTCCCGCCGCCGATCGCCTCGTACACCTCGTTGCAATAGGCGGTAATCTCCCGCCGATAGTCTTCGATATCGACGTTTTCAAGGAACCAATCCAGACAGTTCCGCTCCTCCGGGGTCAATTCAAAGCCCCGTTCCTTATAATTGCCCGTCTCGTCAAATTGATTGTCCCTGGTCGCTATGATCTCAAGCGTCTTTTCCTCACCAAAGATCCGCACCGTCACCGAGTCCTGATCCTTCCAATCGTGCAGCATTCCCGTTCCTCCAATCACACAGCCTGCGGCAGGCTCCTTCTGCCGCAGCCCTGTCAAATCACTTTTTCGCCGTCGCGCACGACGGTTTTGATGTTTTTTTCCGCCTTACTGCGCGGCAGCATGACCTCATGCCCGCAGCCCTTGCAGACCATTTTAAAGTCCATGCCAACCCGCGTCACCGTCCATTCCCTGCTGCCGCAGGGATGCGGTTTCTTCATGGCCAGCACGTCGCCGATCCGGATATCCATTGAAACACCTCCAGTATCCGGGCGGATCGCAGAGCCGAGCCGCATGGCGTCGAACAGTCGCGCAGCAGCCCAGCCGTGCATACCGGTTGCTAAGAAACGCCCGCAGGCATGTTGCCATACCGTGCGGGCGCAGCCGTATTTTGATCGTTTGTCACGCGGCATTGCGCCGCGCCGCTATGCGTCCTTACCGGATCCTAAGATCAATCCAGCGCTTCCATGCGCGCCTTGTTCTCGACAATGACCTTTTCCTGCACCATCGGGGGCGCTTCGTCATAGCGCTCGAACTTGGAGACGAACGAGCCGCGGCCCTGCGTCATCGAACGCAGCGTGATCGCGTAGTCGGAAATCTCGCTCATCGGCACCTCCGCCATGATCTCCTGCTGGCCGTCGTGGGTCGGGTTCATGCCCATGATGCGGCCGCGGCGCTTGTTCAGGTCGCCGATCACATCGCCCATGTAGCTGTCCGGTACGACAACGGTCATCGAGCAGATGGGCTCGAGCAGCACCGGGGACGCCTTCGGGATGCCCGCCTTGTAAGCAAGGCGCGCCGCCATCTTGAACGAAAGCTCGTTCGAGTCGACGTCATGATAAGAACCGTCGGTCAGGGTCGCCTTCAGGCCGACCAGCGGGTAGCCTGCCAGCACGCCGTGTTCCATCGCCTCGCGGATGCCCTTTTCAACGGCCGGATGGAAGTTCTTCGGGACGCTGCCGCCGAAGATCTTTTCTTCAAAGATATAATCGGCTTCCATGCAGGGCTCGAAGTCCATCTTGACGTGGCCGTACTGGCCGTGGCCGCCCGACTGTTTCTTATGCTTGCCTTCGACCGAAACCTTTTTGCGGATCTTCTCGCGGTACGGTACGATCGGCGCGGACAGGACGACTTCGACGCCGAACTTGTTCTTGAGCTTGGAACACAGCACGTCCAAATGGATATCGCCCATGCCCGAAATGACCGTCTGCTTGGTTTCCGGGTTGTATTCCGTGTTGAAGGACGGGTCTTCGTCGCGCAGCTTCGCAAGGCCGGTCGCCATCTTTTCTTCGTTGCCCTTGGTCTTCGGCGCAATCGCCTGCGAATAGCAGGGTTCCGCCATCGGGACGCCGTCCAGCTCGACCTTGCGGACGAGGATAGAAAGCGTGTCGCCGGTCTTGGTCGTGACCAGCTTGGAAACCGCGCCGATATCGCCGCAGCCGATCTCCTTCACCTCTGCCGTCTTCTTGCCGCAGACGTTGAAGATATGCGCCATCTTTTCGTTGGCGTCGGCGCGCTTGTTGACAAGCGTCATATCGCTCTTGACCGTGCCGGAGAATACCTTAAAATAGGAAAAGCGGCCATACTGGTCGGCGACCGTCTTGAAGACAAACGCGCACGTCGAGCCGTTCGGCGTGCAGTTGATCTCGACAGCCTCGCCCTTCTCGTCCTCGGTCAGCTCGACCGGGGACTCGTCGGGGGACGGCATATAATCAACGATGCCGGTCAGCAGCGAGAAGGAGCCGATACCGGTCATTGCGGTGCCGCAGAATACCGGCGCGATCACGAGGTCTTTCACGCCCTGACGGATGCCCGCGATCAATTCTTCATCGGAAAATTCTTCGCCCGCAAAGTAGCGCTCCATCAGCTCCTCGGAAAGCTCGGCGACATTCTCGCACAGCAACGCGCGGTGCTGGTCAACGCGCTCGATCATATTCTCCGGGATCGGGATCTCGACGCGCTTGTTCTTTTCCATTTTATAGGCCTTGCGGATCACGCAGTCGACGACGCCGACGGTGTCGCGGTTGCCCTCGAAGATCGGCACGGTGATCGGCGAAACGCTGACGCCAAACTGTTTCTGGAGCTTGTGCAGCGCGGTATAATAGTCGGAATTTTCCTCGTCGATCTTGGAGATATAGAACGCGCGCGGCATGTTGCGCTCCGTAGCGCGCTTCCACGCCTTTTCGGTGCCAACGCCGGGGCCGTTCTTGCCGGTCGCAACGATCAGCGCGCAGTCGGCGACGCGCATCGCGGATACGACTTCGGACTCAAAGTCAAAGAAGCCCGGGGTATCCAGCAGGTTGATCTTGCACTTATTCCATTCAACAGGGGCGATCGCGGTGGAGATGGAAAACTGGCGGCGCACCTCTTCAGGATCGTAATCACAAACGGTGTTGCCCTCCGGCACCTTGCCGACACGGTCGGTCGCGCCGGAAATATAAAGCAGGCTTTCCACGAGCGAGGTCTTGCCGTCGCCGCCGTGCCCCATGATGCATACGTTTCGGATCTGGTTGACATTATAAGTAGCCATAATTTAATACACTCCCTGAACTGATAGCTCTTGTGCAGCCGCACAATGCCGAAGCGGGGACCTGCCCCTTGCTTGTAATTATACACGATGCGTCAGCGAATTGCAAACATTTCTTTGGGCATTTTCACAAATCCTTTACATTTTCCCCATGAAACGGTCACGTCCGGTGGGGATGCCGGACCGAAAGGGGTGAGATGAACGGTTTCGGCCGAAAAACTTCGTTTAAATACACAAATTGCGCCTGCGGATTTTGGCAGAATTTACAATCCACAGGCGGCGTGGAACCAGCCCCGGCGCAGCCGTCCGTCTGGGATATTTTTGCAGCCCGGTCCGCCCGCGTGTCTTGACACCGAACATGATATATGCTACACTTTTTTCTGGAGAAGAAATTTAGATCCGGCGCGGGACGCGCCGCGAAAGGAGGCCGCAGCTTTGCCTGTGAGCGAACGCCGTAAACGGATCCTTGAGATCCTCGAAGGGGAGACCGCGCCGGTCACAGCCAGCGAGCTTGCCGCGCGCTTCCATGTCAGCCGTCAGGTGATCGTGCAGGATATCGCCGTGATCCGGGCGCAGACGCCTTACATTATATCGACCTGCCGTGGGTATACCATCCAGCAGCGGGACGCCTGCACCCGCGAGGTCAAGGTCTGCCACCGCGAGGACGCCGCTGAACGGGAACTGAAGATCATCGTTGACGCCGGCGGGCTGGTGAAAAACGTCAGCATCAAGCACCGCGTCTATGGACGCATCACCGCGCCTATGGATATCGGTTCCCGGCAGGATATCGAGGAATTCCTCGCGCTGATGCAGGACGGGAAATCGTCCCTCCTCAGCGGCGCTACCGCCGGATATCATTATCATTTGATCGAAGCCGCCAATGCCGAACGTCTCGACCTGATCGAGGAAAAACTAAAGCAGGCCGGGTTCCTTGCCCCCCTGCGCTCCTGGGAACGGGATAAAGGCTGACACGGTCGAAGGCTGACCGCGCCGCGCCGTTTGCCTTGCCGGCAGCAGGAACGCTTCCCTCCCCACAGCTCTTTTGCCCAGCCGCCTGATGTTGGCTGGGCTTTTTCCATGCTTCCGCCAGCCAGTTCAGCGACCGCGCATCCTATATATTCACGAACGTTGGAAATTACCGTTTGTTTCGCCTGCGCGGCGGGCGGTCCTCTCCGTCGCCGCCAAAGGGCGCTTTTCACCGCAGGCAGGCTGCAAACTCTCCGTCGGAGCCTGCTCCATCAATCGCTGCGGACGGGTTCTTTGTACCATCGGCAAACTGCCGATGCCAATTTGACCTTTCGCCAGAAATTCTGCTGAGCGCGATACGCGCCTGCCGTCTGGCAAAGGCAATGCAAAAGCCGTCGGACGTTCCAACACGCGCCCGACGGCTTTTCATCTGCAATCCTTAACCCAGCAAATATACGTCCGCATAAGCAATGCCGTTTTCAAAACAGCGGCTGTGGCTGTCCAGGAAAACGTCGATCTTATTGGATTTGATCGCGCTTCCGGTATCCTCCGCGATGAATACGCCATAGCCGTCGATATACACGCGGCTACCCAGCGGGATCACCTGCGGATCGACCGCGATCGTGCGGCCTTCCAGCGCGGTCGTGCCGCTCCGGGTCAGCCCGTCGGACCGCCCGTTGCATTTCACGCAGGGACAATAAAAAGTCAGCTTGAACCGCCCCAGCGAACGACCCGAAGACCGCACGACTTCATCCGCAGCCAGAGCGCTGCTGTAAGCGACCGTGCGATGCGTCAAGCTGCTGTGCAAAAGGCTGTGCATCTGTTCGCTGAAGGCAAGCGCGCGGGCTTCTTCTTCCCGCTGCTCGGCAAGAGTCTGCGCTGCCGCAAAAACTGCGGCGGAACTGGGCACCGAGCCGGATGCCGGCGCAACCGCCGCAGAGATCAGCGCGGCAGGCTGGTTTTCCGGAACGTCGATCGCCAATGCGGACATGGTCAGGCTCAAGCAGGCAGCCATCAACAGGAAAACCCGGCGACTGTACTTTTTGATGATCTGATACATGATTCTCTCCTGAATTCTCACGCAGGCCGCGCGCGGCGCGTCCGGCCCGCTGGATTGCCTGCCGGGATGGGGCGCAGGCTGCGCGCGGGACGCGCGTCCGGCCTTTCCTCCGGTACCCGGCAGTGGCGGTAAGATTTGTTACCGCCCCGTCATCATTGTTACCAACTTGTAACCCACTATACACCACCGCACCGGATTTGTCAAACCCATTTTCAAAAGATTGAATATATTTTATAACATTTCGCCCCACTGAACCGAGTTTTTTTATGAAAATCGACAGGATACAGCTGAAAAAACTGTAAAATTGGAGAGGTTTTCGGAAACGAAAAGATTGGCCGTCTTCCGTATTTTTTCCGTCTGAAAACCGGCTGTACCGGTTTTTCGATTGCTCTGTCCCGAATCGATTGCCCTTTACAAGACCCGTCAATATCTGATATAATAATCTAATATGATGTAAATTGAACGGCCTTTCAGCCGCTTTTTTTGCCGCGCAGAAAACGCGGCAAAAAAAGCTGTACAAATCCAGAAAAGTATGGTATCCTTATAATAATTGCTTGCAGCAGATCGGTTGGAACGCGGTGGGAGCTCACGCCTGCCGTGCCGGTCGCACGCTTCCCGCCCGACGCTTTGGGTCGGCGCTTACGCACGCGGTATGCCGTCGTGCGGATACATCTTCCGGCTTCCGCCGGTATGGATACCATTTTTATTTATGATTTTGAAATTTAAAGGAAAGTGATAAAATTTTATGAAAGAAAAACTGAAGATCATCCCCCTCGGCGGTTTGAATGAGATCGGCAAAAACATGACCGTGATCGAATACGGCAACGATATCGTTGTCGTCGACTGCGGCCTCGCCTTCCCGGACGACGATATGCTGGGCGTCGACCTTGTGATCCCCGATTCCACTTATCTCAAGCGGAACCTGTCCAAGCTGCGCGGCTATCTGATTACCCATGCGCATGAGGACCACATTGGCGCGATCCCCTACGTCCTGCGCGAGGCCAACGCCCCGGTTTACGGTACCCGTCTGACCTGCGGCATCATCAACGTCAAGCTCTCCGAGCACCGCATGCCGCAAAAGGTTCGCCTCAACACCATCAAGGCGGGGCAGACGATCAAGCTGGGCTGCTTTTCGGTCGAGTTCATCCACACCAACCACTCGATCGCCGATTCGGTCGCGCTCGCGATCCATACCCCGCTGGGCGTTATCATCCACACCGGCGACTTCAAGGTCGACCTGACCCCGGTGCAAGGCGATATGATCGACCTTTGCCGTTTCGGCGAGCTGGGGAAGCAAGGCGTGCTTGCGCTCATGAGCGATTCGACCAACGTCGAACGCCCCGGGTATACTTCCAGCGAGCAGACTGTCGCCAATTCGCTCGACCGTTATTTTGCGGGCTGCGAGCAGCGCATCATCGTAGCGACGTTCGCGTCGAATGTCTCCCGCTTGCAGCAGATCATGGATCTTGCCGCAAAGCATGGGCGGAAGGTTGCCGTCTGCGGCCGCAGCATGGAGAATATCTCCGAGCTTGCGCTCGAACTTGGCTACCTGCACGACGGCCATCATGTCATGATCGATATTGGCGAGATCAAGCGCTATCCGCGCAGCAAGATCTGCATCGTATCGACCGGTTCGCAGGGCGAAACGATGTCGGCGCTTTACCGCATGGCCTACGGCAGCCATAAATTTGTCGAAGTCACAAACGGCGACCGGATCCTGATCGCCGCGTCTGCGATCCCTGGCAATGAAAAGTCGGTGTCCAGCATGATCGACGAGCTGTACAAACTCGGCGCGGAGGTCATTTACGACCGCAACGCCGCGATCCACGTCTCCGGGCACGCCTGCCAGGAAGAGCTCAAGCTGATGCTTGGGCTATGCAGGCCGAAATATTTCATCCCGGTACACGGCGAGCATCGGATGCTCCGCAAACACGCAGAGCTCGCGCGGCAAATGGGTGTTTCCCCCAAGAATATCCTCATCACGGAGATCGGCCGTCCCGTCGAGATCGGCGAACGCGGCGCACGACTCGGGAATACCGTCCCTGCCGGTAAAGTGTTCGTGGACGGGCTGGGGATCGGCGACGTCGGCGCGGCCGTGCTGCGCGACCGCCGGCATCTGGCGGACGACGGCCTGATGGTCGTGGTCGTGACCATCGATTCTACCAGCGGCGTTGTGATCGCGGGCCCCGATATCGTATCGCGCGGCTTCATTTACGTGAAAGAAGCCGAAGACCTTATGGAACAGCTGCGTACCCAATGCCAGATCGCGCTTGACCGTTGCCTGGACGAAGGCGTTCACGATTGGACCGGCATCAAGGGCGCTATCAAGAGCGAGCTGAGCGACTACCTGTTCAAAAAGACCAAGCGCAGCCCCATGATCCTGCCGATCATTATGGAGATCTGAACCGGGGGCTGTCGGCGGCATTGGACGGCTTTTGCTGCTGAGGGTTTGTCCGGTGCCCGGCTTCCGGCGTTTACTATTTTGGCCCTGCGGCTCGGAAGCCTTGCGGAAAACCGTAGAAAACGATTTGTCCATGCCGCTATATCCGCGAACGTCGCATGTTGCCGTTTGCTTCGCCTACGCGGCGGGCGCTGCCCCTGGACCCCGATCCTACGCGGACAGCGCCAAAGGGACTTGTCCCTTTGGAATCCCTCTTTCGCCTGCGGGCGGGATCGACGCGGTCAGAGCCGTTTCTGCATGCGTCTTCGTCCCGCCAAAAGGACGGCGGGACGAAGTGGCAGGATCGGCAAAATTTCCGGAACGTGAATATATAGGAAAATGGCTCAGAGCCCTTCGGGGCTTTGAGCCATTTGAATTTCCGAGACGGCAATCCCTGTCCTAAAATCTTTATCACTGCAAGCCGTCTGTTTTCAGACGGCTTGCGCTGTTGATTCCGGAAATATGCTGCTTACAGCGTCCTAACAGACGCTGTATCTTCTATGAAGGCGCTGCACGATCGCGGAATGCCAAGACCTTAACTTGTTTGAAATCCTTTGGTTCCCAGTGCGTGCTTTTATCAAGCACGAAGGGGCAGCGGCCCCTCCTCTTGCCGGGCCGGAAGCTCACCGGTTTCGCCGGACGGCTCCCGGCTGTCAGTGGACCCGATAAAAAATCTTGTCCAGCGGTATCGTAAAACCGTCGTAAAGGGATACCGGCACCTCGTCTTTATAGGTCTCCCGCTCGTTCGGGTAGAACTCGACATAGTCCGGGAACACCTTGTATACGTCGTCCAGCTCGTACCTGCCGTCTCGGAACAGGTAAACCTCGATCGAAAGCGATACCGGATCTACGATCCAGTATTCCCGAACGCCGCATTTTTCGTATAAATCTTTTTTGTACCCCCGGTCTTTTTTTCAGTTCCATGCGAAAGCACTTCAACAATTAAATCCGGTGTTCCATAAATACCGCCTTCTTTCACGATTTTCGGATCGCAGACGATCATTGCATCCGGTACAACACAGTCTTTCTCTGTAAGATGCACATCGGCGCCATCCATAAAGGCTTCGTAAGGCTTTTCCTGCAAAAAGTTCCGAAATGCACACGCAATATTAAATGCAACGCGATTATGATTTATCATCGGGCGCGGAGACATATATACGACTTCGCCGTTCAATAACTCGGAACGCCACTCCATTTGACATGCCAAATGGTCAGCCATACGCTCAAACCTCCATGAAAATCTGCCTTCCGGCGCGCCGCGCCGGAAGATCGATCTTATTTTCCGTTCACGGTCACAGAGTTCTTAATACCTCGCGGATCAGCGCCCGCAGTTCTCCGCCTTTACGCTCAGCCGTCTCGTTGACCTCCGCGCCGGAAAGCGGTTTGCTTTGCACGCCCGCCGCCATGTTCGTGATCATCGAGATCGCCAGCACCGGCAATCCGCAATGCGCCGCCGCGATCGTTTCAAACACCGTCGACATCCCGACCGCGTCCGCGCCTAAGATCCGGAACGCCCGGATCTCTGCCGGGGTCTCAAACTGCGGGCCGTTTACCCCGATATATACCCCCTTTCGGAGCACGATGCCGCACGCCTTCGCCGCAGCTTCCGCCTTCGCGCGCAGATCGGGCGCGTACGCAAACGACATGTCATGGAATCGCGGCCCGAATGCGTCCTGGTTCGCGCCCGTCAGCGGGCTTTTGCCCGTAAAATTGATGTGATCCTCGATCAGCATCAGGTCGCCCGTCTCGAACGCCGTATTGATCCCGCCTGCCGCGTTCGTCAGCAGCACCGCCTTGACGCCCAGCAGCTTCATCAGCCGAATCGGGTATACGATCGCCTCCGGCGGATGCCCTTCATAACCGTGCAAACGGCCCTGCATACAAACTACCTGCCGCCCCGCAAGCCGTCCCGCGACAAACCGGCCTACATGGTCCGGCGCGGTCGAAACCGCCATGTGCGGGATCTCCCCGTATGGGATGCACACCGGGTTTTCGATCTCCTCCGCGATCGGCCCCAAGCCAGAGCCCAGCACAAGCCCGTATTCCGGCGGCTCCGCGAGCCGTTCCCGCAGCGCTGCAAGCGATTCTTCATATCGTTTCATCGGACTACCCCCAAGATCGCATCTGTGCCCTTTTGCACCTCAAACTTTACCTTTTCGATATCGATCGTTTTGTATTCGCCGTCCTGATAGATCACCCGCCCGTCGACCATCGTCAGACGCACGTCGCTGCCCTGCGCCGCAAATACCAGGTTGTTTATCACGTCGGTCTGCGGATACATCCACGGCGTATCCAGATCGAATACGACCAGATCGGCAGGCGCGCCTTCCCGGATCATGCCGCAGTCCGGACGCCCCTGCGAACGCCAGCCGTTTACCGTCGCCGCCGCCAGCGCCTGCGCGGGCGTGACCACCGTCGGATCCCCCGAACGCCCTTTATACAGCGTCGCGAAGAGGAACAGATCCTTGAACAGGTTCAGGTTGTTGTTCGACGCCGCGCCGTCGGTGCCCAGCGCTACGTTGATCCCCGCTTCCAGCATCCGCGGCACGTCCGCAAAGCCGGAAGCCAGCTTCATGTTGCTGACCGGGCAGGCCGCGACCGTGACCCCCTTCTCCTTCAGCAGCGCAAAGTCTTCTTCCTCCAGCCAAACACAGTGCGCCGCCGTCGTCGGCTGGTCAAACAGCCCGAGGTCGTAAAAATACCGCACCGGCGTTTTGCCGTGCCGCTGTTTGCAGGCCTGGACTTCGCTTTGGGTCTCGGAGACGTGGACATGGATATGCACCCCCGCCTCTTTCGCGTGCGCGGCAACGTCCGCGACTGCGCCCGGGTGCGAGGTGTATTCCCCGTGGATGCAAAAATCGATCTTTAAACGGCCGTCCCCCGCGCCGTCCAGCTCCTTTAAAAACGCGATGTTATCCGTGTAATTGGACAGCTCCTTGTACGCCGAGCCGTCGAATACGGTCAGACCGCGGCAAAGGTTGCACTTCAGCCCGCTTTCAACGATCGCTTTCGCCATCGTCGGGATCTGCATATACATGTCCGTGAACGAACACACGCCGAAGCGCGCCATTTCCGCCGCCGCAAGCAATGTGCCCGCGTACATGCTGTTTGCGTCGATCCGATCCTCGAACGGGAACACCTTTTCATTCAGCCAGCGCTGCAACGGCAGGTTTTCCGCATAACCGCGCAGCAGCACCATCGGCGCATGGCTATGCGCGTTGACAAAGCCCGGGGTCAGCAGCGCGCGCCTGCCGTCGAACCGTTCGCCCCAGTCCCCTTCCGGCGGCTGCGCGCCGCAATAAGCAATCTTGCCCTCCCGCACGCCGACGTACTGCCCGTTGCCGACCGTGAAATCTTCTTTAAGTACCGAAATATTTTCAAAAAGCATTGCCTTCCGCACCTTTCCCTGTTTTTTCATATACTCGCGATCGAAAAAATATTGTCGCAGATGACCGCCCGCCCCGCCGCCGTTCTGGCGGGGCGGGCGGTACAGATAAACAATGATCCGCGCAGGGGCCGCCCGCCGCGCAGGCGAGACAAACGGCAATTTTCCATGTTCGCGGGTATAGTATACCACATTTAACCACGGATGAAAAGCCCAAACAGGAAACGCGCCCTCGCGGGCGCGTCCGATTTTCGTTTTTGCGCGCAGCGTTACGGGCGCTCCGCCCGGTTTTGCTGCCGCAGCAGCACCACAAAATAAATGCCGCAAAAGACGATCTGCACCACCGACGACGCTGGGGTCGCTAACCCAATATGGAACAGCGTCGCATCCGCCCGCCGACTCATGATCCACGACACCGGGATCCGCACGCCGAACGCGCCTATGATCCCCTGCGCCATTACAAAGGTCGTTTTTCCGCAGCCGTTGAAATAACCCACGAAGCAGAACAGGAACGAGGTCAACAGGCAATCGATCGCATAGGCCCTCAGATAATCGGCAGCCGCCAGGACAACCTCGGTCTCCTTTGCAAAAATGCCCGCCAGCAGGTCGCCGCGCCAAAACGTGAACGCCGCGACGAACACGCTGACCGCTAACGAAGTGCCGATCCCGCACAGCAGCGCTTTCCGGGCGCGCTCGGGCTTGCCCGCGCCGATGTTCTGTGCGACGAAGGCCGACATCGACTGCATATATGCCGACGGCAGCAGCATCAGGAAGCCGCACATTTTCTCGGCAACGCCGACCCCCGCCGACGCGATCAATCCCAGCGTATTGACGATCGCCATGATCACAAGGAATGAAATATCGACCAGCAGGTCTTGCAGGGCGACCGGGATCCCTAGCCGCAGCGTCTCCTTCATGTACGCCGCCTGCGGACGGATCTGCTGGCGGGTAAATGTAAACGGCAGCGGCCGTCTGCGGATCAGCACCAGCGAAAGCAGCACGCTGACCGCCTGCGCAAACACAGTCGCGACCGCCGCCCCGGCGGCTCCCATCCGCAGTCCCGCGATCAACAGCAGATCCCCAAAGATGTTCAGCACGCAGGCGATCGCCACCGTGACCAGCGGCATTTGCGAATCCCCGATGCCGCGAAAAATGCTGCCCAGCAGGTTGTAAGCGACGATAAAGACCGTGCCCGCCGAACAAATCGCAATGTAAGCCGCCGTTTTGTCAAAGGCTTCCAGCGGGGCCTGCAAGATCCCGGCCAGCGCCGACGACGCGGCGACCATCACCACGGTCAGGACGGCCGCCAACACGCCGAACAGCCAAATGCCATTGCCGACAATCTGCCCGGCCTCTTCACGGCGTCCGCTGCCGATTTCCCGTCCGACGAAGACGGTAAGCCCCATCGCCAGCCCGGTAATGACCACCGTCACCGCGCGCATGAGCTGGCTGCCGGTAGAGACGGCGGAAACGTCGGCGGCGGTACCAAACTGGCCTACGACAAGCAGATCCACCGCGCCGTACATCGTCTGCAAAAAGACGGCCAGCAGCACCGGCAGTGCGAAACGGACCAGCGGCGCAAAGATCCGCCCTTCGGTAAAACTCTGTTTCATTGGAACGCGCTCCCCTTCCTGCCGCCGGTCAGCGCCGCACATGCGCGAACCATCTGACCGCAAACTCCGCGACTGCCGGAGCGAGCGCCTTCAAACCCCAGCCGCCGGTGTTTACCGTCAGATCGTAGCTGCCGCCCTTGCCCCATTTGCTGCCCGAGATCATTTCCCGGCTTTCGGCGCGCGCCCGGTCGATCCGCCGGATATTCTGCTCGATCGCCCGCCGCGACAGGTTTTCCCCCTCCGGCGCGCGTTCCATGCAGCGGCGCACTTTGTCTTCCATATCCGCGCAGACGAAGATCCGGAACGGGCGTTCCCCCGCAAGCAGGATATCCGCGTCGCGGCCGATGATGATGCAGTCCCTGCCCGCCTTCGCGATGCCGTCAATCACCCGTTTTTGCGCCATCAGCAGGCCCGCCCGTTCGGCTTGCAGCAGACCGCCGCCGCCCGCGAAGGAGCGCCGGTAGGTCAACGGAGTCTGCTGCCACACATGGCTCTCAAGCGCCTTTTCGACGTAGGCCTCCGCTTTGCCTTCGGCCTGCGCGATTGCGGTGATGATCTCGCGGTCGTAATAATCAAAACCGAGCATGTCTGAAAGCCGTTTGCCCAGTTCCCTGCCGCCGCTGCCAAATTCACGGCTTATGGTGATAAGTTTCATGGTCGTTTCCCCCTCCTGGATTTCTAGGCGTCTTCTTATCGTAATAAAGAAGGCGGGGATTCCCCCGCCGCGCTGGATCTCCCAGCCTTACGGCCGGCGCCCAGATCCCGCTTCAATGTTTTCCATAATACCAGATTGCTTCCCGATTGTCAATTACGCGTTCACAAAAAAACAGCCCTGTCAAATCGTCTATCAAAATCCATACTGAACGCGCACAGGAGTTAGCCCACGGCATGTTTTTTATGCGCGCGCACGGCAAGGCCGATAAACAGCGACACCTCCACGCAAAACAATGCGCGCCGCGCCTGCGATCCTGCCGTCTGAAAAGAGGAATGGTTTTTCGCCTGCCGCTATGGTATAATAGCTGTAAACAGCTATTATACCGCTTATTAAATAATTATACCATATCGGCGCAGAACATGGCCACGGCAATTTCATAAAAATCCCAGAAAAAGGCAGCCATTGAAAGAGAGACG
>CAJUGU010000021.1:0-29516 GCA_910586105.1 uncultured Eubacteriales bacterium
CCGCGCAGGACCGGGGTCCAGGGACAGCGCCCCGGCGCCCACCGCGCAGGCGAAGCAACAGGATACCCCGACGGCAAAAAATTTTCCGGCAGGCGTTGAAGGGACTGGCAAAGCGTGCTATAATGGGCATTACAACCTTTGCCCAATCGCAAAAAATGGGGGGATCCGAATAATGGACAACCGGGAAAAAATCCGGCTTTTTGAAGAGCTGCCAGTGCGCAGAGCGGTCATGACGATGGCGATACCGACGATCCTGAGTTCGCTCGTGATGGTCATTTACAATCTGGCGGACACCTACTTCGTGGGGATGCTGAACGACCCGATCCAGAACGCGGCGGTCACGCTGGCGGCTCCGGTGCTGCTGGCGTTCAACGCGGTAAACAATCTGTTCGGCGTGGGCACGTCCAGTATGATGAGCCGCGCGCTGGGGCAAAAGGACTATGAGACCGTCCGTCAAAGCTCAGCGTTCGGCTTTTACTGCGCGCTGTTTAGCGGCGTGCTGTTTTCCATCGTGTTTACGACATTCCGGACGCCGTTCCTGACCATACTGGGGGCGGACAGCGTGACGAGCGCCGCGACCGGCAGCTATCTGCGATGGACGGTTACTTGCGGCGCTGCGCCCGCGATCCTGAACGTGGTGCTTGCGTATCTGGTGCGCGCGGAAGGCTCTTCGCTGCATGCGAGCATCGGCACCATGAGCGGATGCCTGCTGAACATCGTGCTCGACCCCGTCTTTATCCTGCCCTGGGGCCTGGATCTGGGCGCGGCGGGGGCCGGGCTTGCAACCTTCCTGTCGAACTGCTTTGCCTGCCTGTATTTTTTCGTCCTGCTGTTTGTCAAGCGGAAAAACACCTATGTGTGCATCCGTCCGGCGATGGCGCGGGCGAAGGCCGCAGTCGCTGCAGGGATCTGCGGCGTGGGCGTCCCTTCCGCCATACAGAACCTGCTGAACGTGACCAGCATGACCGTTTTGAACAATTTCACCTCCGCTTTTGGTTCGGACGCGGTCGCCGCAATGGGCATTGCGCAGAAGATCAATATGGTGCCGCTGTATATTGCGCTGGGCATTTCCCAGGGCATCATGCCGCTGGTCAGCTATTGCTACGGCAGCGGCAACGTCAAGCGGCTGAAGGACGTGTTGTTTTTCTCGGTGCGCATCGCGATCTCCATGATGGTCGTGGCGTCCGTGGGTTATTATCTGGGGGCGGACGCGTTGATCGCCCTGTTTATGAAAAATGAGGCGATCGTCGCCTACGGCGGCAAGTTTCTGCACGGGATGTGCCTTGCGCTGCCGTTCCTCTGCATGGATTTTCTGGCGGTCGGCGTTTTTCAGGCGTGCGGGATGGGGAGCAAGGCGTTGGTCTTCGCGCTCCTGCGTAAGATCGTGCTGGAGATCCCTGCGCTGTACCTCTGGAGCCTCGTATGGCCGCTGTACGGTCTGGCCTACGCACAGACGACGGCGGAAGTCGTGCTGTGCTTTGCCGCGCTGGTCGTACTGTTCCGGTTGTTCCGAAGACTGGAGGGGCGGCAGGCTTCCCAGCCCTGACGCCGCGTAAGCGATAAAAATTTACAAATCCAGGGATTGCTTCCGGCAAAAACCGTGCTATAATAGTTCCATTATCAAAATTCAGGCTGCGAGACGCTCCTATGCAGCCGGGAACTGCGCGGCAAATGCGTGAAAGGGGATACCATGGAAAGAAGCAAACGGAACACGATCCTGTGGCTGATCGTGTTCGGCGTAATATTCTATACGGCGGTACAGCGTGTTGAATTCGGGGGGGTGCTGGGCGTCGTCAAGCCGTTTTTATTAGGCGCGGGGATCGCATTCGTCCTCAATGTGCCGATGCGGGCGATCGAGCGCGTGCTTGCTCCACTATTTGCCAAAAAGTCCGGCGAAACGCGGAAAGGGCTACTCCGGACGGTCAGTATGCTGCTTACCTTTGCGCTGTTTATCGGCGTAGTGCTGGTCGTTTGCCTGATGATCGTGCCCGAAATTGGCCGCTCCGCGCGGACGCTGAGCGGCTATCTGGCGCAATTTTACGAAATGCTGATCCCCTATATCAACCAGCTGACCGAATTCTTCCCGGACCTTGCCGACCTCAGCCGCTCCTGGGAAAACATCAACTGGGCGGAAACCGTGCAGCAGGTGTTCGGCTTCCTGTGGGATTTCCTTTGGAACGGCGGACTGATCGATAATACCTTCGGCGTCGCGGCAACGCTGGTTTCCGGGCTGGCTAACCTGTTCATCGGCCTTGTTTTCGCGATCTATCTGCTGTTAATGAAGGAAAAGCTGGCGCGCCAGTTTCGGCAGCTTGGTTACGCCTATTTGCCGGAAAACCGGATGGACGAGATCGCCGAGGTCTCCCAAATGGCGAACGATACCTTTTCGCATTTCCTGTCCGGTCAGTGCGTCGAGGCCGTCCTGCTCGGCGCAATGTTCTTTATCGTGATGACCTTTGGACGTTTCCCGTATGCGCTGATGATTTCGGTCCTGATCGCGGTCACGGCGCTGATCCCGCTGTTCGGCGCGTTCATCGGATGCGCGGTCGGCACGTTCCTGATCCTGATCGTGTCCCCGATCAAGGCGGTATGGTTTCTGGTCATATTCCTTGTGCTGCAACAGCTCGAGGGCAACCTGATCTATCCCCGCGTGGTCGGCAGCTCGGTCGGCCTGCCGTCGATTTGGGTGCTTGCGGCAGTCACGCTCGGCGCAGGCATGATGGGAGTCGCCGGGATGTTCCTTGCGATCCCCGCATTTTCGGTGATTTATCAGGTGCTGCGTAAGGACAGCCTGCGCCGGGTGCGGGAAAAACATATTCCAAAAGAAAAATACCGCTGAATGCGGGCGATCCTACGGTTTTCGGTCGCCTTCTGCCGTGTGGGATTTGGGCGGCAAAGGGCGGCAGATTGTGTATGAACTGTTAAATCTTAAAATTTGCTCTTGATTTTTCTGCGTAATCGCGCTATCATATTCCTGTTAGCACTCGAGTGCTTCGAGTGCTAACAGGAACTTTGTTATCAAAAAAATGGAACGATATAAGAGGTGCTTTTTTATGGAAAAGAAACAATTTCAGGCGGAATCCAAACGGCTGCTGGATCTGATGATCAATTCGATCTACACGCACAAGGAAATTTTTCTGCGCGAGCTGATCTCCAACGCTTCCGACGCGACGGACAAGCTGTACTACAACGCCATGCAGGAGGGCCGGACCGGTATCACCCGCGACAGCCTGCCGATCACGCTGGCGGTGGATAAGGAAGCGCGCACGCTCACCATTTCCGATCTGGGCTGCGGCATGACCGCTGAAGAGCTTGAAGAGAACCTCGGCACGATCGCGCGTTCGGGCTCGCTGGAATTCAAGCGCCAGATGGAGCAGCAGGACGAGGTCGACATTATCGGACAGTTTGGCGTCGGCTTTTACGCGGCGTTCATGGTCGCGCAGGAGGTCGAGGTCGTCAGCCGCGCCGACGGCGCCGAACAGGGCAACCGTTGGGTATCCAGCGGGGGAGACGGCTACACGATCGAGCCCTGTGAGAAGGCGGAAAACGGCACTGTAATTACGTTGAAGATCAAGGACAATACCGAGGAGGATAACTACGACGAATTCCTGGAAAGCTGGCGCATTCAGGACATCGTGCGGAAGTATTCCGATTATATCCGTTACCCAATCAAGATGGAGATGACCCATTCCCGGGTGAAGGAGGGTTCGCCGGAGGACAAGCCCGAATATGAGGATTACACTGAACTGGAAACCTTGAATTCCATGATCCCGATTTGGAAAAAGTCGAAGTCCGAGCTATCCGACGAGGATTACAACCAGTTCTATAAGTCCAAGTTTTCCGACTTTGAGGATCCGCTTCGCCATATTCACACCAGCACCGAAGGCGCGGTCACGTATAACGCGATGCTCTTCATCCCGGGCCGCGCGCCGTACAATTATTACAGCAAGGACTACGAAAAGGGCTTGCAGCTGTATTCTAACGGCGTCCTGATCATGGACAAGTGCGCCGACCTGCTGCCGGATTACTTTTCCTTCGTGCGCGGGCTGGTCGACAGCGCCGACCTGTCGCTCAATATTTCCCGCGAAATGCTTCAGCATGACCGCCATCTCAAGCTGATCGCGCAGAGCATCGAGAAGAAGATCAAAAACGAGCTGCTTTCGATGCAGAAGAACGACCGCGAAAAGTACGAGAAGTTCTTCACCGCGTTTGGGCCGCAGCTGAAATTCGGCGCATATATGGATTACGGCACGCATAAAGATGTCTTGGAAGACCTTCTCCTGTACCATTCCGACAAGGAAGACAAGATGGTCACGCTTGCCGAGTACGTCGAAAAAATGCCGGAGGATCAGAAGCACATCTATTATGCGTGCGGCGAAACGGTCGAAAAATGCCGCCTGCTGCCCGCGATGGAGCTGCTGCGCGACAAGGGCTGCGACGTGCTGTGCATGACCGACAACGTGGACGAATTTACCATCCGCATGATGAGCCAGTATAAGGATAAGACTTTCAAGTCGATCGCGGACGGCGATCTTGGCCTCGAGACCGACGAGGAGAAGGAAGAGATCAAGAAGCTCGCCGAGGAGAACGCCTCCGTCCTGACCGCAGTCAAGGACGCGCTGGGCGACAAGGTGACCAAGGTACAGTTGACCGGACGGCTCAAGAGCCATCCGTGCTGCCTGTCCACCGAGGGTGGTATGTCCCTGGAAATGGAAAAGGTGCTCAACCAGCAGGCTATTGGCAACGAGCAGACCTTCCACGCGGAGCGCGTGCTGGAGCTGAACGGTTCGCACCCGATTTTTGGGAAGCTCTGCGCGCTGGCGGGCTCCGATCCGGAACGGCTCACGAAACTGGCGTCTGTGCTTTACGATCAGGCGCTGTTGATCGAAGGCATGCCGATCGACAACCCGGTTGAATATGCCAACGCGGTATGCAGCCTGCTGACCGATTGATCGGGAGCAAAGGCGGAAAGAGGTGCTTTTCATGAAGCTGCTTTGGGTCGTAAACCCGCTCGCAGGGAAGGCGGAGATCGGCCAGCACGCGCTGGCGTGCATCGATTGCTTTGTCCGGGAGGGCTGGGAGGTCACGGTCTATACCACCCAATGCGCCGGGGATGCGCGCCGCATCGTCCGAGAGCGCGCCGCCTTGTTTGATCGGATCGTCTGCTCCGGTGGGGACGGCACGCTGGGGGAAACGGTCGCCGGGATGATGGATTCCGGCGCTGGCATCCCGCTCGGCTATATCCCGGCAGGTACGACCAACGATTTCGCCGCCTCACTCGGGCTGCCGAAGTACCCGGAGCAGGCCGCTCGGATTGCTGTGGGGGAGCAGGTCAGCGCGCTCGATATCGGGCGCTTCGGGGATCGTTATTTCACGTATGTAGCGGCGTTTGGGCTGTTCACCGAGGTATCCTATACGACCCCGCAGCCGGTAAAAAACTGGCTCGGGCGGGTCGCATACCTGCTGGAAGGGATCAAAAGCCTTTCGCAGATCAAGGAATATTCCATGCACGTGGAAGCGCCGGGCGTTTCTGCCGCCGGTGATTTTGTGCTTGGAATGGTGAGCAATTCGACCTCCGTCGGCGGCTTCAAGGGACTGCCGCACGTCTCGCAGGCACAGATGGACGACGGCCTGTTTGAAGTCCTGTTGCTGCGCCGCGCCGCCAATCTGCTCGACCTACAAAACGCGCTGAATGATTTGATCAGCGACGGGCGTTCCGATTCCGGCCTGCTGCTGCGTTTCAAAGCGCCGTGGGTGCGCTTTACCAGCGAGACGGAAGCCGCCTGGACGCTCGACGGGGAGTTCGGAGGGAATACCGGCAACGTGCGGATCGAAAACCTGCATCGGGCGGTTTCATTCCTCGTCCCGCAGCCGGAGCTGCAAAAAATTGCTGTGGAAAACAAAAAATGAAACGATATAGGGCAGTTTCCAAGCGGAAACTGCCCTATAGTGATATCGGAAGGGTTTGATCCTAACAGGCGCGGCAGTTGTTGCGCCATCTTTTTTGCTGCGCATTCAACAGATGGCTTGACAAATGCATATTTTGGGGGACGCTCAACGGCCTGACCGATCCTCCGACTATTGCATGCCGGACAGGAACCCGGCGGCAACGGTCAATATCAGGATCGTCCGCGACGGAAAAAATGAGATCTTCGGCGCAGCCTATATGACCGAGAAAGAAATGGAGGCGTTGGTCGAAGCATCCATCGTATCCGACCACAATAAATGCGGGAGAGGCAATATTGCCTCTCCCGGCGGGAACGACCGTTTGATTTTCACAGCATCAGCGCGCACAGAGCGCGGCTGACGCGGAACGCAGGAGCTTTGTCAGCACTTGCAGAAGCTCTTGCAATCGGTGCATTGGTCGACGGTGGGGTTGTTCTCGTGCGTGCCTACTGTGATACAGTCAAGAGAGCAATAATCGGCGCTGGCCGAGTGGTGTTTGCATTGCTGTACCGTGCAGCGGATCGCCATATTCGCATGAGCATGAGACATGAGTGAATTCCTCCTTGTTTGGTTTACGGAAAGTATGTGCGACCGGGCGCTGCATGATTCGCGTTTCGGAACGGAAAAATGAGGAATTTTTTAAACGATCGCGTCCGAGTGGCATTCACGGAGCCGTTTCGCAACGGAAACCCGCCGTTTTACATAGACGGACTTCCGAAAAGGGGAACGCAGAGAGGGCCGGCAGGAAGCCGGCCCTCTCCAGTTATGAAGAAAGAGTAAAGAAGCATCAGGAAGGGCGTGCGTGATTCAGGAAACGACCATATTCGGAAGCCAGTGGATGATACCGGGGAAGACCGTAATCAGAACCACCACTGCGATCACGATCGCAATAAAGGGTATGACGCCTTTATAAACCTCGGAAATCTTTACGTCGTCCGGCAGGATACCCTTGACATAGAACAGCGCAAAGCCAAACGGCGGAGTCATAAAGCAGGTTTGCAGCATGACCGCGGTAACGGCAACGATCCAAAGCCGGTCGAAACCATACAGATCCATGATGGGAAGGAAGATCGGGAACACGATCATGACGATGCCCAGCCAGTCGATAAACATGCCCATGAAGAATACGATCAGCATCATGATCGCAAATGCGCCCCATTTTCCGATGCCCATCCCCATGACTAGGTTGGCAATGATCTGATCGCCGTCCAGCGACATGAAAATGCCGGTGAAGGCGGATGCGCCAAACAGGATCATGAAGACCATGGCGCAGGTCTTGGCGGTGTCGATGATCGAATCATACAGCATTTGCAGGCTGAACTGCTTATAGCAGATCGCTAAGATCAACGAGAACAGCGCGCCGACGCCTGCGGCTTCGGTCGGGGTCGCGATGCCGCCGAAGATCGAACCGAGCACGCCGACGATCAGGATCAGCGGCGGGATCAGATTGACCAGCGAGCCGGTAACGCGCTCCTTGAGCGGCATAGCCGCCAGCTCGTCCGCGCTCATTGCGGGGCCGTATTCCGGACGGAGCTGGCAAAGCACAAAAACATAAATGCAGTAGCAAAGCGACAGCAGGAGACCGGGCAGGATCGCCGCGAAGAAGATCTTGCCGACCGATACCTCCGCATAGGAGCCCATCGACACCAGCATGATCGACGGCGGAATCAGGATGCCCAGCGAGCCGCCCGCGCATACCATGCCGCAGGCGAGGGAGGGCTTATAGCCGCATTTGAGCAGCACAGGGATGGACAGCATCCCCATCGTGACGACCGACGCGCCTACGATACCGGTGGTTGCGGCAAACACGGTGGAAACCAGAATGACCGCCAGTCCGAGGCCGCCTTTGACCGGCCCCAGCAGGTAGCGGATGGAGAGGAACAGGCCGTCGGCAACCTTGGAATGGGTCAGGAAGTTCGCCATCAGTACGAACATGGGGATCGCGACCATGGAATAGCTTTGCATCTGATCATAGACCTTGGTCATGGCGATCGTCAGACCGGAATCGCCCCACGCAAGGAAACCGATGATAACGCCTGCACCGCCCAGCACAAAGGCAAGCTCCTGCCCGAGCACCAGACCGATCACCATGAGCCCGAACAATGCGGCGATCATAATAGCCGCCATTTGCATCGGAAGGATGCCGGAGGAGGAGACCAGTTCGATCAAATAACTCATGCTTCCGCCTCCTTTTCTTCTGCCGTAAGGGCGCGCCCGTTTTTAAAGTATTCACCCAGCCATGCAACGTGTTTGAGGATCTCCGAAAGGCCCTGAAGGCTGAGCAGCAGCATACCGATCGCAAGGCACAGCTTGACCGGCCAAACCGGCGGCGCCCAAACCGAATAAGCAGTTTCTCTGGAGACAAAGCTGCGTTGGAAGAACCGGAAACTTTCCGGGACAAGCACAAAGATGAAGGGGACCATAAAGACCACATAGGTGATCAGGTGCAGGATGTGCTGCACGACCGCCGGGAAGCGAGCAAAAAGCACGTCGACCGCGACAAAGGTCTTTTTCTGGAAGCCGTAGGCCGCAATGAGGATGACATAGCAGCCGAAGGACATGCAGATCATGTCCATCGTCCAGATCTGGGGGCGATGGAAAAAGCGCCGCATGACGACCTCGCACAGGATCACGGCCAGCGTGAGCAGCACGAGGAAAGCGCTGACCCGGCCGATCCAGTCGACGACGGTATCGATCCAGCGGCTAATTTGTTTGATAGCTTTCATCGGTCGCACCTCGATCATTCCACGTCGTCATAATTGAAGCCCCAGCTATAATCGCCCAGCATATCCCGATAGGCTGCGGAGGTCTCGCGGTATTCCATCATGGAGGAATAGACCATCTCAAAGTTCGGGTTGGCCGCGGCCTCTTCCTCATAAACCTCGCGGCAGGTCTGACGGATGATCTGCCAGTCTTCGTCGTTCATCGCGGTGACGATAACGCCGTCTTCGGTCAACATTTTATTCGCAGTGGTGATGTCGTTCCAGGTGTAACGCGCGAGCTGTTCGCCGCAGCACAGCGCTGCCGCGTGCTCGATCGCCTGCTGATATTCCACCGGGAGCGCGTCCCAGGCGTCCTTGTTGATCATAACGCCGTTGACGCCGGAGGACTGATACCACGCGGGCGCGCACCAGTATTTGGCGACCTCCTGCAATTTGAGGGAATCGTCCGCCCAGGGGCCGGAAAACTCGCCGCCGTCGATGACGCCGCGCTGAAGCGACTCATAAAGTTCGGAAGCGGCAACCGTGGTGATGTTGATCCCCAGCTTCTGCGCGGCACGGCCAGCCATGACGCCGCCCAGACGGATCTTCATTTTCTGCATGTCCTGGATGGAGGTGATCGGCGTGACCGAACGGATACCGGATTCCGCCCCGTTCGTGACGATAGGGAAATATTCCATATTGTATTGGCCATACATTTCCTTATAGCAATCCATGCCGCCGGCCTGATAGATCCAGGTGTAATAATCCAGCGCCGTAAAGTTGTCCATGACGGTGGAAAGCAGCTCGAAAGTTGTGTCCTTGCCGCTCCAATAGCCGCCCCAGTCGCCGCCGCACTGGATCGTTCCGCCAGAAACATAATCGAACAGCTGGTTAGCCGCGCACAGCTCGCCTTCGGAATAGTTCGTGATGGTGAAACGCCCGCTCGTCAGTTCGCCGACCAATTCGGCAAAGCGTTGGTCTACAGAAAAATGGATGTTTCCGCTGCCCCATGTGGAGCCCATTTTCCATGTGACGACCGGGAGGTCGCTGTTGCCGCCGGTGACGGCGTTGGCGTTGGCCGCATCCATCATCCCCTGATCCGCGCCGCAGCCAGTCAGGCAGAGCAGCGCTAACGCAAGGGCGGATGCCAGCACTTGTTTGCATTTCATAAAGGGTTCCTCCTTGTAAATAATGGTTCGGAAGCCCAAAACAGGCGGAACGCGCGGCATAACGGCGCAGCGCGCCCGCTTCGATCGGGCTTTCCTCCCGGTTTGAAAGCCTTCCGCGCGTCCTTCAAACGGGGCCGCTTTGCCCAGCCGTACTGTTTCGCAGGAGGCTTGGCACAGAAGGTGCAGCCTTCGCCGAACGGCTCCGCCGTTGGCCTTCAAACCGGTCTATTCAAAACGCCGAAGCGTTTGGAATCATCAGGAGGAAATTGGATTTATTCCGGGTCGGCAAGCATACGGACCTCGTCCACAATGGTGGCCTGCTCGGGCGACAGCGTGTCGTAGACCCCGATCGCAGCATCGCGGAAGCGGGCGACCTCCTCGTCGCGGATCAGCGTCATGTAGCAGCCGTTGTGGGAGGCGTGCATCATCGCTCGCACCTCGGCGGCGATCCAGCGTTCGCGCTGCCAGCCGGCAGCTTCCCGGGCGCAGTCCAGAAGCAGGGCGCGGTCTTCCTCATCCAGCCGTTCCAAACTCTGGGAGGAGGCGACGAGAACGTCGGTCATGTAAGAATGCCGGTCATACACCCAGTAGGGGGCGAGCCGATAATAGCCGCCGAACACATAAGAGGGGAGGTTATCCTCCGCGCCGTCCACCGCGCCGGTGCGCAGGGCAAGGGTGAGCTCGTCCTCGTCGAGCGGGATGGCGGACGCGCCCCACTGCTGCACCAGATCGACGACCTGCGCCGCAGCGACCCGGAGCCGCTTGCCATGCACCTTTTCCAGCGAATCCAGCGCCGTTTCGGTGCTGAAAAAGCAGCGATAGCCTGCGTAAAGGTAGGTGACGCCGGTTAGTCCTTCGGGGAAGGTGCTGAACACCTTGCGACCGATCTCGCCATCCAGGACACGGAAAATATGCTCGTCCGAGGTATATTCATACGGCATTTGGAGCGCGGTGAGCAAAGGCGCATATTTGGCCGCCGCGACCGAGGATACACGGGCAAAATCAATGCCGCCATAAATACACTGCTCCAGCACCGCGTCCTCCGTGCCCAGCGCGCCGTCGAAAAACGGCTCGATCACAATGCGCCCATCCGACCTTCTGTCGACCAGCGTGCAAAAGCGCTGCAATGCCTGATTGGTCACGTAATTGCCGCTGAGGTTGCTGGCAAGGCGGAAATATTGAACGTCCGCCGGTCCCGGTTCCTGCTGGGCGCAGCTTGTAAGCAGAAGCGCCGCCGTCAGGCAGGCCAACCATTTGTATTTCATTTCCTCTACCCCCATTATAGCAATCGGTACAAATCATGAATACCGTAAATATTTGCGTTGCCGCAGGAAAAAAATAAAAGCTGTCAAATTTCCGGATGGATTTTTGTCGATTCCTACAAAAATCACAGGGCTTGCCGGAATTCGGTCGGCGTCTGGCCGGTCTGCCGCTTGAAAACCTTGGAAAAATAGTTTGAATCGGCATAGCCGACGCTTGCGGCGATCTCGCGCACAGGGATCTCTGTGGAGGAAAGCAGCTGGCAGGCGCGCTCGATGCGGAACCCGGTCAGATATTCCAAAAAGGTTTTGTTATAGTAGGTGCGGAACAGCCGCGAAAAATAAAAACTGCTCATGCCCATGCTTTCCGCGGCCATATCAAGGGAAATATCTTCCATATAATGGTGTTGGAGCCAGACTTGGAACCGGATCTGGAAATCCGATTCCGCCGGGGCAGAGGGCGCCGCGCCGCCGCCCAGGCTGCGAAGGTACTGGTCGATCTCCGGCTTCTGGAAAGGCTTGAGAAGGTAATCGCTGCCCCCGGCGCGCAGCGCGCCGACCGCATAGTCGAAGCGGTCAAAGGCGGTCAGGAACACGATTCGCACCTCCGGCTGACGGCGGCGGATGATCTCCGCAGCTTCGATCCCGTTGAGCTGCGGCATTTCGATATCCATGAAGATGAGCTGCGGCAGAATGCGCGCGGCAAGGTCGACCGCTTCCGTACCGCTGGCCGCGCCTTCGACCAGTGCTTCCGGCCCCAGCAGGCTGCGGATGTACTGCATCAGCGCAATCCGGCTTGGCGCTTCGTCTTCTGCTACCAGTATTTTCAGCATGGTTTTGCCTCCTCGATCGATCGAATACAGATCCTGGCGGCGGTGCCCCAGCCAGGCATACTGAACAAATAAAAGCTGCCGCCCAGCATGGCGACCCGCTCGGCGATATTGCCGACGCCGATGCTGTGCCGTCCCTCCTGCGGGACGCGCGCCGCCCGTCGGTCAAAGCCGCAGCCGTTGTCGCTGATCACAACGACGACTCCATCCGCATGCCGGCGGGTCGTGACCCGGATCCGTCCGCCCGCGGTGCGCTGACGCATGCCGTGCACGATCGCGTTTTCGACCAGCGGCTGAAGCAGGAACTTGGGGACCAATGCACTGTCGCACGAGGTGTCGCACTCCATTTCGACAGTCAGGCGCTCCGAAAACCGCATTTCCTGCAAGGAAACGTAATCCCGCAGCAGGTCGAGTTCACGCGCGAGCGTGACGACGGCGTCGTCGTTTTCCAGCGTGTAACGGAAGAAGTTCGCCAGCCGGACGGTCATGTTGCTGGCGACCGCAGCCTGTTCCAGCTCCGCCATCATGGCGATCGATTGCAGGGTATTGAACAGGAAATGCGGATTGATCTGGCTTTGCAGCTGCGCGAATCGGCTTTTTTCCGCTTCCTGCGTCAGGCGCGCTTCCTCGGCCTCGTGCAGACGCAGTTCCTTTTCCAGTTGAGCCTCGGCTTCGAGGGCATGGATGGTCTCGCGTACCCGCGCCTGCATGGCGGAAAAGGCGCGGGCCAGCTGCCCGAGTTCGTCGCCCCGCCCGGTGTCGGCGACCGGGCTGTCGTAATCGTTGTATTCCATCCGCTGAGCCGCCTCGCTCAGCCGCCGGACCGGCCTGCTGATGTTGCCGACCATCAGCGCCATACCGATCGCAAGGACGAGCATGCTGACGATCACCGCGGCAAACAGGATCCCGTTATAGATCGTCGCGCGGTGGATCACCTCCTGATAGCTTTCCTGCCCCTGAAGAAGCAAAAGCTCAATCAGCTCATTGATATACCCCGACAGGTACCCCGCCTGCGCCTGAAGGGCGGCGAAGCGTTCGCCGTCGAAGCTCCCATCCTGCAAATCTTCCAGGAAATCGTCCAGTTCCTGCCAGTAGTGCGAGATCGACTGGGCGATCGAATGGCGCAGCAGCGCGATCGAGCGGTTGTCATACTGCGCGGTTTCGCTCAGCGCGCGCCAGCTGACGGAAGCGGCGGTATGCGCTTCCGAAAAGGCGTTGAAGGATTTCTGCGCCGGGGCGGGATACACGAATTGATCCAGCAGGGCGCTCTCGACCTCGAAATTCTTGGCGAAGGTGATGCAGCGCGCGTACCCTAACAGGATATTGTCCGTCTGCGCGCGGTAGCTGTAAAACTCGTTGGTCGTAACGATGCCCAGCAGCAGGGCGGGCAGCAGCAAAATGCCGCAAAGCACAGGGGCCTTGTAACGGATCGATAGATTTTCCCAGAAACTGCGGCAGCGTTGCAGCATAAACGGTCACCCTTTCGTATAAATGATAGCGCAGACGGCGGCGGGTTTTCAACATCGGAGCCGGCTTTTTTTGCCCGTGACGGCATGATTTTCCCGGCTGCGCCCCAAGAGCCGCAGAGTCTGGCCGCCGAGCTTTCGGAAAAGCGCCGCCGCGCCGCGTTTTCACGGTTCTATTTCCGCCGTTCCCGCCATAGGATTGGGATAGAAGCAGCCAACGAAGGAGGAACAAGCTGGTTATGGAGCTTAACAAAAATAAACTGGAATACTGGGACGGGATCCTGTCGCGCGTTTCCAACTATGAGGAGGGCGCCGACGCGATCGTGCCCGACACCTACCCGGACATTGGGCGGATCGTCTGCGCGCGGGGCATGATGAGCGTAAAGGATGCCGCGCCGCAAAAGGACCGGATGCTGATCTCCGGCGCCGTAAAAACGGCGGTGCTGTATCTTCCCGAGGGGGAAAGCGAACTGCGGCGGCTCGATATCCCGCTGACCTTCGCGCACATCGAGGAATGCCGGGGCATTCATGAAGACACCTGCTGCTTTGCACGCTGCGCGCTGGCGGGGGTGGAAGCCGTAGCGGTCAATTCGCGGAAGATCAGCATCACGGCGCGCATGGTATTCGACCTTTCCGCCTATCAGCAGACCTGCGTCTCGCTGACCGAATCGATCGAGCGGGGGGATCCCTCCATCGAGACCCAATGCGAGACCCGCGAGATCACGCTGATCGACCAGCTGTCGGTCAACGACTTCACCGTACTTGAGGATGCGCAGCTGCCCGACGCCGATGATCTCGACCTGCTGTATACCACGTGCGAATTCCGCCCGACGGAATGCCGCGCGATGAACGGGAAAGCGGTCGTGCGCGGGGACGCCGTCGTCACCGGTATGGGGCTCCAGCTCGACGGGGAGCTGCGGACCTTTGAACAAACGACCAATTTCATGCAGGTATTCCCCTGCGAAGGACTTGAGGAGGGCGCGCCGGTGTCGGCGCGGCTGGCCGCAAACGGCATGGACTGCCGCATGGAGCCGGGCGGGGTGCTGTCCTTTTCCGTCAGCGCAACGGCGCTGCTCTGCGCGGAAAAGGAACACACCCTCAGCACGGTCGCCGACCTGTATTCTACGACCCACGAATTGCAGGTGTCGACCCGGGATATCGCCTTGCAGGAACACAAGACGGTGGGGCGGCTGGGGGCTGAATGCACGCGCGATATCGCGCTGGGCGAGGCGGTCAGCCACCTGATCCAGTCGTCGTCGGTCATGACCGGGAGCCCGTCGGTCAGCGAGGGACGGATCAGCGTCCCAGTCACCTGTCAGGGACTGTACCACAATGAGGAGGGGGCGATACACAGCTTTTCCAAGCCGCTGACCCTTGATTTCAACGCCGAAGCCAACCGCTGCGAGCAATGCCGGGTACAGGTCGCCAGCGCGGTCTGTGGGAAGGACGGCGTCACGCTGCGCACGCGGCTGGAGGGCGACAACATCCAGGGCGAGCGGGTCGAGCTGCGTGACATCACCGAGATCGCGATGGGAGAACCGCTGCCCCCGGCGCGCGAGGGCGTCACGCTGACGCTGCGCTATATCGACGATGAGGAAGCGCTCTGGGACGTGGCGCGCGGCTGCCGAACGACAGTGGCGGCGATCCGCGGCGCAAACGGGCTGGACGAAAACGAGCTGACCGTATCGGGGCGGATGCTGCTGATCCCGATGGGGGATTGAGGGGAGGCGTGTAAAATGAATGGACTGTATGAGGAGATCAGCGCCCGCACGGGCGGCGAGGTCTATATTGGGGTGATCGGCCCCGTCCGGACGGGCAAATCGACCTTTATCAAGCGCTTTATGGAGACGATGGTACTGCCAAATATGGAAAACGTCTACAAACGGGAGCGCGCGAAGGATGAACTGCCGCAGTCGGGTTCCGGCCGGACCATCATGACGGCGGAGCCGAAATTCGTACCGGAGGACGCCGCCGAGCTTGAAATTGCGGGCGGCGGCATCTGCCGGGTGCGGCTGGTCGACTGTGTGGGCTATCTGGTCGACGGGGCGCTCGGCTCGATGGAGGAGGACGCGCCGCGTATGGTGGTCACGCCATGGAGCGAGGAGCCGATCACACTGGAGCAGGCGGCGGAGATCGGCACGCAAAAGGTCATCCGGGAACATTCGACCATTGGGCTGGTCGTAACGACCGACGGCAGTTTTTCCGAGATCCCGCGGGAAAACTACATCCCGGCGGAAGACCGCGTGATCCGGGAGCTGAAGGAGATCGGCAAGCCGTTCCTGACGCTGATCAACTCGCGCGAGCCGGAGGGGGAGGAAGCGCAGGCGGTCGCCCGCGAGCTTTCCGAACGGTACGGTATCACGGCCGTCGCGGTGAACTGTCTCGCGCTTGGCATGGAGGAAATGGAGGCGATCCTCTCCAACGTATTGTATGAATTCCCGGTGCGCGAGATCGGGCTCAAGCTGCCGCGCTTTGTGTCGGCGCTGCCGACCGGGCACGAGATCCAAACGAGCATCTACGACACCATTCGGGAAGCAGGCAGCGACGCCAAGCGGATGCGTCTGATCGAGCAGATGTGCGCGCGGCTGGCGGAAAACGAATACATCAATTCGGCGAAGGTGGATGCGCTCCAACTCGGCGAAGGCATTGCCCAGATCGCGGTGGACGTGCCGCAAAGCGTTTTTTATGGCGTGGTCAGCGAACAGACCGGTATCGAGATCCGGGACGAAGCCGACCTGATCCCCATGCTGCGCGAGCTTTCCCGCATCCGCAGGGAATACGACCGCATGGCAGGGGCGCTTGAACAGGTCTACCAGACCGGGTATGGCATTGTAATGCCTTCCATTGAAGAGCTGTCGCTCGAACCGCCGGAGATCATCAAGCAGGGAGGACGTTACGGCGTGCGCCTGAAGGCGAGCGCCAGCTCGGTCCACCTGATGCGCGCCGATATCAAGGCGGAAGTCAACCCAATCGTTGGGACGGAAAAGCAGTCGGAGGAGCTGGTTCACTACCTGCTCAGCGAGTTCGAGGACGACCCGCAGCGGATCTGGGAAACCAATATCTTCGGAAAATCGCTTTCCGAACTGGTGAAGGAAGAGCTTTCGCACAAGCTCAGCCGGATGCCGGACGACGCGCGGGGCAAGATCCGCGAAACGCTGGAAAAGATCATCAACGAGCATTCCGGCGGGCTGATCTGTATCCTGCTCTAGCCCGGACGGCCGGGCGGAAACAAAATGGCACAGCGCCAACAGGCGCTGTGCCGGTTTGTTATTCGCTGAGGAGCATCCGGTCATTTTCGATGTTGAATTTCTTCAACAGGTCGGACACCTGAAGGTTTTTCTTTTCCTCGCCGCGGATATCGACAACGATGCGCCCTTCGTTCATCATAATGAGACGGTTGCCGTAGGCGATCGCGTTGCGCATATTATGCGTGACCATCAGCGCGGTCAGCTCGTCCCGGCGTATGATCTCGTCGGTCAGCTGTAAGACCTTGTCCGCCGTTTTCGGGTCAAGCGCCGCCGTATGCTCGTCAAGCAGCAGCAGGTTGGGGCGCTTGATCGTCGCCATCAGGAGCGTCAGCGCCTGCCGCTGGCCGCCCGAAAGCAGGCCGACCTTGGTGGTCATACGGTTTTCAAGCCCAAGGCCGAGGGGGGCGAGCTTTTCCCGATAAAGCTCTCGCTCTTTGCCGGTGATCCCGTTGCGGAAGGTGCGCCGGTCGCCGCGCCGTGCGGCCAACGCGAGGTTTTCTTCGATCCCCATATTCGCGGCGGTGCCCATCATGGGGTCCTGGAACACGCGCCCCAAAAACTGCGCGCGCTTATATTCGGGCAGGCCGGTCACATCGTTCCCTCCGATCACGATGGAGCCCTCGTCGACCGGGAAAACGCCCGAGATCGCGTTGAGCATCGTTGATTTGCCCGCGCCGTTGCCGCCGATGATGGTGACGAAATCGCCCGGTTCCAGCTTTAAGTTGATGCCGTTCAGCGCGGTCTTTTCGTTGATCGTGCCCGCGTTGAAGGTCTTATGGATCCCTTTGAGTTCCAGCATCACTTTTTCCCTCCCTTAGAAAAATATTTGCCCTTCCAATAGGGGACGGCAAGGAAGACGGCGACGACCAGCGCCGAAAGCAGCTTCAGCATGTTCGCATCCGGGATGAACGCCAGCGCGATCTGCACGACGATATAATAAATGATCGAGCCGAGTGAAACCGCGAGCAGCCGCAGCGCAAAATTGTGGAAAATGCGGCTGAAAACCGCTTCGCCAATGATGCAGGCCGCAAGGCCAATGACGATCGCGCCGCGCCCCATGCTGATGTCGGCAAAGCCCTGATATTGGGTCAGCAGCGCGCCGGAGAAAGCGACCAGTGCGTTCGAGATCATCAGGCCCAGCACCTTATTGAAATCGGTATTGATGCCCTGCGCGCGGCTCATATTGGGATTGGAACCGGTCGCGCGCACCGCGCAGCCCAGTTCGGTGCCGAAGAACCAGTACAGCAGCGCAATCAGCACGATCGTAATGATCAGGACCATCGCGAGCGGATTGTGCAGCGCGGCATCTTTGACCCAGCGCAGGGAGATCAGCAGATCGAACTTGTCGACGTTGATCGCCTGATTGGATTTGCCCATGATCTTCAAATTGATCGAATACAGCGAGAGCTGTGTCAGGATCCCGGCAAGGATCGCCGGGATCCCCATAAAAGTATGGAAAATGCCGGTGACCAGCCCGGTCAGCAAACCCGCGATCACCGCCGCCAGCATGGAGACCCAGACATTATACCCGGCAAGCACCAGCATGATGCAGACCGCGCCGCCGGTGCAGAACGAGCCGTCGACCGTCAGGTCGGCGATATCCAGTATCCGGTAAGTAAGGTACACGCCGATCGCCATGATGCCCCAGATCAGGCCTTGTGAGATGGCCCCGGGCATGGCCGCCGGCAATGTGGCAAACCTTCCGATGATGGTCGAAATCAAGAAAACCCCTCCAAACAAATGCAAAAAGATATCTACATTATATCAAAAACAGACGAAAAAGGGAAGCCCTTTTTCGTCTGTTTTTTGTATTTTTTTAAGGTCTTTGCTCAAGCCCTTACTCTTCCGCAGACTCGATGACTTGGTAGCCTTCCGGAACGGTAATGCCAAGATCCTCGCAGATGTCTGCGTTATACTTCTTCGTGACCGAGGTGTAGCTGACCGGCATGGTCGAAATATCCGCCGCGCCTGTCAGGATCTGCGCCGCCATCTCGCCGGTGGTGTAACCAAGGTCGTAGTAACTGATGGAAAGGGTCGCGACGCCGCAGCCTTCTGCAATGCCTTCCTCGCCGGCAAATACCGGGATACCCAGCGGACGGCAGATGTTATCAATGATACCGGTGTTGTTCGCAGCAGTGTTGTCGGTGGGGACGTACAGCACGTCATTTTCGCTTGCAGCGGTGGTGCAGACTGCCGCAAGATCGTTGGAATCCGCGAACGCATACAGGGTAGCGGTGCAGCCGAGACCTTCCAACTCGCTCTTGACTACGTCCACCTGATACTGGGAGTTCGGCTCCGCAGAGCAGTAGATCAGGCCAACGTTCTGCACATCCGGCAGCCATTCCTTGATCATAGCCGCCTGCTCGTCGAGCGGCGCCAGGTCGGAAGTGCCGGAGATGTTGCCGCCAACGATCCCGTCAAAGTCGTCGATGCCGAGCGCAACGCCATACTCGGTGACTGCAGTACCGAGGATCGGGATGTCGCTGGTGC
This sequence comes from uncultured Eubacteriales bacterium, assembly GCA_910586105.1. GTDB lineage: Bacteria > Bacillota > Clostridia > Oscillospirales > Butyricicoccaceae > QXXE01. The sequence continues at coordinate 19,111 of CAJUGU010000021.1, forward strand.
CTGCGGCAGCGGCCTGGAGCGCCGGGGTCGCGTTGGCAAGGATCAGGTCAACGCCTCCCGAAACGAAGCCGTTGATGATGGTAGAGCAGGTGTTGGCGTCGCCCTGCGCATTTTGATACTGAAAGGTGACGCTGTCGCCGAGTTGCGCGGTGAGTGCTTCCTGGAATCCCTGGGTCGCCGCATCCAGCGCGGGATGCTCCATCAGCTGGCAAATGCCGATCGTGAAGGATCCGGCAATGCTGGCCGTATCGTCTGGAGTGTCGCCGGTATCCGCAGGCGTATCCGAGCTGCCGGTATCCGCAGGCGTATCCGAGCTGCCGGAATCCGCACTCGAGGAATCATTGTTGCCGCCGCAGGCAGCCAGGCTCAGAACCATGAGACCGGCCAGCAACAGCGCAAAAAATTTCTTTGCTTTCATGTGTAACCTTCCTTTGTCAAATGAAAAGATTCGCAGGGAGGGGGAACCCTCTGCCTACAGTTTTACATTTTAGCAGTTAAAAGCGCCGGGGTCAAGATAAAATTTACGAATTTCGTTAAATCTTTTCCGCAGCAAAAGACCGCTTTTCCGGGAGCAAGCCGAAAAACCGGGTAATACAGACGCTCGAAGGATATAAAAAAATCACCAGTCTGCGCGTAAAAACAGGTGCTTCATTTGTGATTCTGCATAAATAACACGTTTGAGATTCGTTAAAAAGCACTAAAACTGCGGGCCGAATTTGTAGGCTTGCATAAAAACGCTGAATTTTCAAAAATCGGTAAATTGGGGCTTTTCTTTTTGGAAAGACATGGTATAATGGAAACATAGAAAAGCAAGAAACCAATCACAAGATTACATAATCGAATTGGAGGCTATCGAAACTATGACTAGAGCAATCAAGGTAAAGAACACTGAAGATATTCAGAAGATCAACCGCATCGTGACCCAGTATTCCTTTGACATCTGGATCCATGGCAAGAGCGGCATGGTAGACGCGAAGAGCCTGCTGGGCATGTTCCTGCTGTCCCTGAACGAGCCCCTCAGCCTTGTCGTTGAGGACGACGTGGACGCTACCGACCTGCTGAAGGATCTGGAAGAGTACCTCGAAATCGAGGACTAAACCCTTCCTGAATTATGGCAGGGAAAGCTACTGACAAGCAAAAAGCTCCTGGCTCGATGCGGCTGGGAGCTTTTCAGTATAAAAGGCCGAAAGCGCTGGCATGGGAGGAGCGTCTAACTGCTTGCGGTAAGCCAAAGGCGGAATGCTCCCCCTGATTTTGTAACGCGGAATGAATGGCCGCTTGAAGGAAGCATTGCAATTTATGATTCGAGGGGAGCGGCAGCTGCAATGACAAAACAATATTTCTTTGGTTCCGTTGTAGAGATCGATAAAGCAAATACCCGCTGCTGGTATACCGTTGCGGAGGAATGGAGCTGTGATTGTGCGGACTGCCGCAATTTTCTTGCATTGGCACGAAAAAGACGGCTACCTGCCGATCTTGTGGATTGTCTTGACAAACTGGGTATTCCGCCGGAGAAAGCCACTTATGTCTGTCAAATTGATTCCAACGAAGATGGAAAGCATGATCAATTCAGCTATCGTATCGCAAGGAATATACTTTGTGAGGAAACAAGCAAAGGTATTGGGCGGTGCTGCCATGAACCATACCCATATGGAGCGCCAGGATTTCCGGAACCCCATTTCGATTTGGAGTTTTGGTTGACGCTGCCTTGGGTACTTGACGAGCAGGGAAGCGATCCGAAAAGGGAAGGCGCATAATCGGTGTTAAAGGAAGTCCTTTATAGCAATGCCGCCCGGATCTTCAATCTGCTCCATAATCCAGATATGAAAAAAGCCGGAAGCGTTCCGGCTTTTTTTCATTCAATTTCCAGCAGGACAGGGCAGTGATCGCTGCCGAAGACATCCGAAAGGATCTTTGCATCCCTGATGCGGGGCATCAGGCGCTCGGAAACCAGAAAATAGTCAATACGCCACCCCGCGTTTTTCTCACGGGCGCGGAAGCGGTAACTCCACCATGAATACGCGCCCGTCAGCTCGGGATTCAGGCGGCGAAAAGTGTCGGCAAAACCTGCATCCAGCAGTTCGGTCAGCTTACCGCGCTCCTCGTCGGTGAAACCCGCGTTGCGGCGGTTGGTCTTTGGGTTTTTCAGATCGATCTCCTGATGCGCAACGTTTAGATCGCCGCAGATTACGACCGGCTTTTTCGCGTCCAGCGCGCAGACGTAGGCGCGGAACGCGTCCTCCCACTGCATCCGGTAATCCAGACGTTTCAGCTCATCCTGCGAATTGGGCGTGTACACGGTCACGAGGTAAAAATCCGAGTATTCGGCCGTAATGACGCGGCCTTCGTGGTCATGCTCCTCGATCCCCAGCCCATAGGCGACCGAAAGCGGTTCCGACTTTGAAAACAGGGCGGTGCCGGAATAGCCTTTTCGCTCCGCCGAACACCAGTATTCAAAATAGCCATCAACCTGCGGCGCCTGCTCCGGCTGCAGCTTGGTCTCCTGAAGGCACATAGCATCCGGGCTTTCAGCTGCCAGAAATTCAAAAAAACCCTTGCCTACGCACGCGCGAAGGCCGTTTACATTCCATGAAACCAGTTTCATAACGACTCCTTCCAATGACTCAGCGGTTTAAGATGCCGCTTGCCTGTATGCGCCGTACCGCTTCCTGCATACGCTCCGGCGGGACGACCAGCGCGAACCGTACATAACCCTGCCCAAGCTCGCCGAAGCTGTCGCCCGGGACGCAGATCACGCCGGTACGCTCCATCAGTTCCATCACGAACCCGGCGGCAGAGGTATAGCCAGCGGGCAGCTTTGCCCATACGAACATAGTGCCTTTGCTGTCCGGCACATCCCAGCCGATGCTGCGAAGCCCGCCGCAAAGCGCATCGCGGCGCGCCTGATAACCAAGGCGGTTGCGTTCCACGATATCCTGCGGTCCGTTCAGAGCCGCAGCCGCGCCAATCTGTAGCGGCAGGTACATGCCGTAGTCGATCTGCGAACGGAAGGCGTGAAATTTCTGGATCGCGTCCCGATTGCCGAGCGCAAACGAGGTGCGCATCCCGGTCAAATTGTAGGTTTTTGACAACGAATTGAATTCAATGCCGACCTCCATCGCGCCGGGGATGGACAGGAACGATAACCCTTTTTTGCCGTCCATCAGCAGATCGGAATAGGCGTTGTCGTGGATCACAAGGATGTCATGACGGCGTGCGAAATGCACAAGGCGCTCATAAAAACCTTCATCCGCGACCGCGGTCGTCGGGTTGTTGGGGTAGGAGACGACCATTGCACAGGCACGGTCGGCGATCGCCGGATCGATCGCATCCAGATCGATCAGCCATTCGTTTTCTGGCAGCAACGGTATCAATCCGAGATCCGCGCCCGTCATCATGGGGCCAAAGGTAAAGATCGGATAACCGGGATCGGGCGCAAGCACCAAATCGCCGGGGCCTGCGAAGGGGAAGGCCACATGAGCGAGCCCTTCCTGCGAGCCGCCAACGGACATGATCTGGTCGGTTTCCAACGCGACCCCATAACGGCGGGCATACCAGTCCTGCACTGCGGAGAGGAGGACGGGCGCGTCATCCATCGAATATTTGTAATTCTGCGGGTCGAGGGCCGCCTCGGAGACCGCCTGCATGACGTGCTCGTCCGGGGCGAAATCGGGCGTGCCGATCGACAGGTTGATCGCATCGCCGCCGGAGGCAAGGATCTCTTTTTTCTTTTGGTCCAGTTGGTTGAAAATGTTGGAGTCAACCGCCTGACCGCGTTTGATAAATTTCATTTTTGTCACTTCCGTTGAGGGATTAAGGTTCTTGATCGCCGTTTCAGCGCATCCCCAAAAGGGGATTACCGTTCCGAGGGCGGCTTTCACGGCTTGTTTCCGAATCGCTTCGCGCTTTATTATAGCATATCCTCCGCGAAATGACCAGCCTGTATTTCAGGCGATCTCCATTTTTGCGTCCGGGCAAGCACATTTTAAAAAGATTTTAAAATGTGCTTGCAATCCATTTTAATTCCCCTTATCATAATGCTGTCCGGAGGTGATCCGGGGAAAACTATGACAGAAAAAGGAGCCTGACCATGTTTTACCAGCAGTTTTATGAAACGGCGATTTCGCCGCTTTCCGTATTTTACATGAGGCATATTGGCCCATATGGAGCGGAAAATGCCGCGCTGATGCACAAATTTCGAAACAGGATGGAGGGAGAGGGACTTTGCGGCGCGTCCCATGTGATTTGGACTGTCGCCTGGGACGATCCGAAAAAAACATCCCCGCAGGACTGCCGGTATGACATCTGCGTCGAACAGTCTGCGGGAATAACGTCAGGAATGCCGTGCCAGAAGCTGCCCGGCGGTCGATATGCGATTTTCGGCATCCGTCATACGCGGGAAGCGGTGGCGCAGGCCTGGACGCTCGGCTTTACTGAACTGGCAAGGCGCGGGCTTTCTCTGGATGAAAGCAGGCCCATCCTGGAGCGGTATGCCAGCGAACAGGTCGCCGCAGGGCTTTGCGAGCTGTGTTTTCCGATCACAAAGCCGGCAGAGGATCAGGAAAGCTCCAGCGCCCCTGTGTAAAGCTGATAATATTTACCCTGTGCAGCGATCAGGTCGTCATGGTCGCCGCGCTCAATAATCTGCCCATTTTCCAGGACCATGATCGCGTTGGAGTTGCGGACCGTAGAAAGCCGGTGCGCAATCACAAAGACCGTGCGGCCTTCCATCAGGTGATCCATGCCTTGCTGGACGATCTCTTCCGTCCGGGTATCGATTGAGGAAGTTGCTTCGTCCAAAATCAGCACCGGCGGATCTGCAACCGCCGCTCGGGCGATCGCAATGAGCTGACGCTGGCCCTGTGAAAGCTCTTCTCCATCGCTGCTCAGCATCGTGTCATAACCCTGTGGCAGGCGGCGGATGAAGCCGTCTGCATTGGCAAGGCGCGCGGCCGCATAAACGTCTTCGTCGGTCGCGTCCAGCTTGCCATAACGGATATTCTCCATCACGGTGCCAGTGAACAGGTGGGTATCCTGCAAAACGATGCCCAGCGCGCGGCGTAAGTCAGACTTGCGGATCTTATTGATATTGATATCGTCAAACCGGATCTTGCCGTCTGCAAGGTCATAAAATCGGTTGATCAGGTTTGTGATCGTCGTCTTGCCCGCGCCGGTCGAGCCGACAAAGGCGATCTTTTGGCCCGGCTTTGCATACAGCGTGATGTTTTGCAGGACGATCTTCTCTTCGGTATAGCCGAAATCCACGTCGTAAAACCGGACTTCGCCGCGTACCCGCGCATAGGTCAGCGTGCCGTCCTTGTGCGGATGCTTCCACGCCCAAATACCGGTCCGTTCGGGGGTCTCGTACAGTTCGCCGTTGTCGTCATACCTGGCGTTGACCAGCGTCACGTAACCGCTGTCTTCCTCCGCCGGTTCGTCCATCAGCTGGAAAATGCGGTTTGCGCCTGCCAGCGCCATAACTACCATGTTCATCTGCTGAGACATCTGCGTAAACGGCATGGTGAAGCTCTTCGTCAACTGCAAGAAAGAGGCAATATCGCCCAGCGAAAGGGGAGCCAGCCCGGAGACCGCCAGCGAGCCGCCGACGATCGCGGTGAGGACGTATTGCAGGTTGCCCAGATTCGCCATGATCGGCATTAAGATGTTGGCAAATCGGTTCGCGCGGGTCGCCGCGTCGCAAAGCTCGTCGTTGAGCTCGTCGAAGCGCTCCTTGGAAGCCTCTTCGTGGCAAAAGACCTTCACGACCTTCTGGCCATTCATCATTTCTTCAATATAACCGTTGACCTTCCCGAGCTTTTCCTGCTGCTCGATGAAATATCGTCCGGAACGCCCGCCGATGAACTGGGTTGCCTTAGTCATCAGGAACAGCATCGCGATCAGCAGCAGGGTGAGCTGCCAGCTCAGGATCAACATGGAAATGAAAACGCTGATCAACGTGACCGCCGAGGAAAACATCTGTGGGATGCCCTGGCTGATCAGCTGACGGAGCGTGTCGGTATCGTTGGTGAACCGGCTCATGATCTCGCCGTGCGCATGAACATCAAAATATTTGATCGGCAGCGTTTGCATATGGGCAAACATTTCGTCGCGCACCTGCTTCAATACGCCCTGTGAGATATTGACCATCAGGCGGTTATATAAATAGGTACATGACATGCCGAATGCATAAATGCAAATCATCAGCAGCAGGACGCGCGTCAGCGGCGCAAAGTCGGGCGCGGCCTGACCGATCATAGGGGAGATATAGTCGTCGATCAACGTGCGCAGAAACAGCGAACTTGCCACCGTCGTGAGCGAGCTGATCAGGATCGCCGCCAGCACAATCACAAATTGGACGCGGTAAATGCCGGAGACGTATTTCATCAGCCGGGAAAGCACTTTCCCGGGGTTGGCCGCCTTGAGACTGCCTTTTCCGGCAAAGCCGCGGCGTCCCGGACCGCCGGGGCCGGGCATGGGTCTGTTATTCGCCATCCGGATCACCTCCCTTGATCTGCGAGCGGTAAACTTCCTGATAAATATGGTTGCCAGCCAGCATTTCCTCCGGCGTGCCAAAGCCGTTGATGCGGCCGTTGTCCATAACAATGATCTTGTCGGCGTGCTCCACCGAGGAGATCCGCTGTGCAATAATGAGCTTGGTCGTATCCGGGATCTCCTCGCGGAAGGCGCGGCGGATCATCGCGTCGGTCTTGGTGTCGACTGCGCTGGTGGAGTCGTCCAAGATCAGGATCTTTGGCTTTTTCAGCAGCGCGCGGGCGATACACAGCCGCTGCCGCTGCCCACCGGAAACGTTAGCGCCGCCCTGATCAATCTTCGTATCATAGCCGTCAGGGAAATCACGGATAAAGCCGTCCGCCTGCGCCTGTTTGCAGGCGCGCACCAGCTCCTCATCGGAAGCGTCAGCGCAGCCCCAGCGAAGGTTTTCCTTGATTGTACCGGAAAACAACACGTTCTTTTGCAGAACCATTGCGACTTCGTTGCGCAGCGTTTCCAGGTCGTAATCGCGCACGTCATGCCCGCCGACCTTTACGCTGCCGCCGGATACGTCGTAAAGGCGGGGGATCAGCTGCACCAGCGTGCTCTTCGCGCTGCCGGTCCCGCCGATAATACCGACGGTTTCTCCCGATTTGATGCGCAGATCGATGTTGTTCAGGCATTTTTCCTCGGCGTCGTCGGCATAGCTGAAATCGACATGGTCGAAACAAATGGACCCATCCGGAACGGAGGTCAGCGGCTGCGCGCCGTTGGCCAGGCGGCTTTTTTCGTTGAGCACTTCCGTGATACGCTCTGCGGACGCGCGACTCATGGTGAGCATGACAAAGACCATCGAGATCATCATCAGGCTCATTAAGATCTGCATGGTGTAGGTGAACATGGTCATCAGCTCTCCGGTGAGCATACCGCCCGCGATAATGGTCTTCGCGCCGAACCACGACAGCCCAAGCATACAACCGTACATGCACAGCTGCATGAGCGGGGAGTTGAAGACGATCACGCATTCCGCCATCTTGGAATAGCGGAAGATCTCGCCGGAGGCATGCTGAAACTTCTCGTTCTCGCGCGATTCGCGCACGTATGCCTTTACCACGCGCATCGCGGTAACATTTTCCTGTACGACGCTGTTCAGCCGGTCGTAACACTCGAACATCTTCTGAAAGTTCGGGAATGCAAAATGAATGATCGTGAACAGCCCGATCACGAGCACCGGCGCAGCGGCTACGAAGGTCAGCGCAAGCCTGCTGTTGACGCGGAACGCCATAAACAGCGCAAGGATCAGCATTGCGGGCGCGCGCACCAGGATGCGAATGACCATTTGAAACGAGTTTTGCAGGTTGGTCACGTCGGTAGTCAGACGGGTGACAAGGCTGGCGGTCGAAAACCGGTCGATGTTTTCAAACGCGAAATCCTGAATATTGCAGTACATATCGTGCCGTACATTGCGGGCGAAACCGGCGGACGCATTCGCGGCAAAGTGGCCGGAGCAGGCGCCGAATACCAGCGACAGCAGCGCGCAGACGACCAGCACGCCGCCGAGCCGCAAAATATAATCCATATCGCCAACGTTGATGCCCCGGTCGATCATGCGGCTCATTAAATAGGGAATAAGCACTTCCATCACGACCTCAAGGCAGACGAACAGCGGCGACAGCAGCGTATCGACGCGGTATTCGCGGATACACTGCGAAAGTCTTTTTAGCATACGCTTCCTCCTTTGAAGACAGCCGGGGGGACGGCTGGTAATTTTGTTCATCCTAAAGTATATCGGTTTGGGAGCCGAAAAGCAATACGCAAATTGCAAAATTTAGTACGCATGTCCTATGCGTTTTTTGGTAGTTTGCGGAAATGGAACAAAACTGACGGACGTAGCCCGCCGATCGCCCGGGAAATCAGGCGGGAAGGCTTTCGGTACGCCGGACTGGGCAATGCGGGGAGAAGGGCGATCCACCGGCAGGGAAAAGGGATGCCGCTCTGTAAAAGGGAAAGCCCGTTTCCGATCTGCCGCCGGAAACGGGCTTCATCCCTGTCAAGGCGTTGGGTTTACACCAAGCCGCCCTGCATCCCCCAGTGCTCGCGTTCTGTAAAGGTAACGTATACCTGGCCGGGTTCCAGTCCGGCATGCTCCTTCAGCGCAGCGAACACGGCTTCTGTGAGCCGCTTTTGATCGGCGATCTTTGCGGAGCCGAAAATCTCGATCCCGACAAAAGCAAAATCACCCTTCCGGCCGGACAAATACATGGTATGCCCATCGGAAATGTCGACCATCAGATAGGCTTCGCTTTTGCCCGGGATCAGCGGGATCTGCTGGCCGAAGGCGGCGGAAAGCGCATCCTTTTGGCTCTCGGAGAGCGCTTTGGAAGTGTTTACACGAATATACGGCATTTTTTTGTCCTCCTGCGAATCAAAATAAGCTGTCTTTATTATACAGTACCTTTTTGCAAAGTACAAGGCTGAGCAAAGCAAATTTAAATGATTTGTTAAATTTGATAGAAACGGTACTCATTTTCGGACGTTCTGTGGTAAAATAATTCTAAAGAAAGCGGACGCTCTCGCAGCCAGCCGCAGCAGAACGGAAAGGTTTGATCGCAATGAATGTAAAATGTACGCAAAATATGTTCAAAAGCGCAAACGGAGTGTCAAACGTTGCTTATTATATCCTTTGCCCTGAGCAAGTCCCGATCCGGGGAGTTGTACAGATCGTCCATGGGATGTGTGAATACTTTTCACGTTACACCTTTTTTGCAAAATATTTGTGCTCGCTGGGGCTGGTCGTTTGCGGACACGACCACGTCGGGCACGGCGCGTCTGTCGCAAAGGCGGACGACCTCGGTTTTTTTGCGTCGCGCGACGGCTGGCGCGTCCTGCTGAAGGACACCGAAACGCTTACCGACCTGATGCAGGAACGCTATCCAGATCTGCCGTATTTCCTATTGGGGCACTCAATGGGCTCCATGGTGACCCGGCTGTACCTTCCGGAATACGGAAAGCTGATCACCGGCGCGATCATTTGCGGCACGGTCGGCCCGAACCTGATGGCAAAGACCGGTATCCGCATGTCCGATTCAATCGCCCATGCAAAGGGCATGACCTATCGCTCCGCATTCCTTTCGCAGCTGGCGTTTAAGGGCTATAATCGCCGGATCAAGCCCAACCATTCCGTGTTCGACTGGCTGACGCGCGATGAAAAGGTCGTCGAGCTGTATGAATCCGATGAAAAGTGCAACTTTGTCTTTACCGCCGTTGGGTTCCGCGACCTGTTTACGCTGGTCGTGCAATCGAATTCGATCAAATGCTATCGGCAGACGCCGCACGATCTTCCGCTGCTGCTGATCGCGGGGGATTGCGACCCGGTCGGGGCCTACGGCGAAGGCGTGCGGCAGGTGGCGAATATGTACCGGACTTCCGGGCAAAAGGACGTCGACGTGATCTTTTACAAGGGCGCGCGGCACGAGATCCTGAATGAGATCAATCGGCTGGATGTTTTTGGCGACATTTCACATTGGCTTGAGGAGCGGCTCGCTCCGCCTGCCGGAGAAACGGAACAGGGAGGGTTTGAAAATGCTTCTGACAACAACTGAACAGATCCCGGGCAAGCCCTATCAGGTGTTAGGGCTCGTGCAGGGCAGTACCATCCGATGCAAGAATATCGGACACGATTTCCTCAGCGGGCTGCAAAACCTGGTTGGCGGGGAAATGGAATCGTACACCCAGATGATGGACGAGGCGCGCGAGATCGCGACGAGCCGCATGACCCGGCAGGCGGCTGATCTCGGCGCGGACGCAGTCGTTTCGATGCGCTATATGACGGCCTCTGTCGCGCAGGGCGCGGCTGAGGTAATGGCTTATGGAACGGCGGTACGCTTTACCTGATCGAAACCCAGAAGCGGCGC
>CAJUGU010000021.1:29526-40628 GCA_910586105.1 uncultured Eubacteriales bacterium
GCTTTTGTGGGATCGCAAGCCTGCTTCGCAGGTTCTGTATTAGATGGGGAGGTCATGATGGAATATCAGGCATATATGGAAGAGCTTTCACGAATGATCCCGGAAAAAGACAGCCTGAAGCTGGTAAAAACCGAGGCGGCAAGGTTCGAGAAAGCGCACACCACGGCGGAATGTTTGCAGGCCGCGCAGGCTCTGTACGAGTCCAACAACTTTCAGATACAGGAGATCGGGGTATTCCTTTACGGAGCTGCCGCCTGCGATTTCCCGGCTGCGCTGGACGTTCTGAAAAACGTCGTCAGCACCCATCCCAACTGGAAAGTGCAGGAAATCCTGGCGATGGCGTTTGACAATCACTGCCGCGCGATCGGTTACGAGCAGGCGCTGCCGCTGATCCGCGAATGGCTGGGGAGCGGCACTGCAAACGTTCGCCGCGCCGCGTCTGAAGGGCTGCGGGTATGGACAAGCCGGCCGTTTTTCCGGGATCGCCCGGAGCTTGCAATCGAGTTGTTAGCCGCCCTGCGCGAGGATGAAAGCGAATATGTCCGAAAGTCTGTGGGCAATGCGCTGAGTGATATCAGCAAAAAACATGGCGAATTGGTCGCGGCAGAACTGGAAACGTGGGATCTCAGCTCAAAAGCCGCGACGCAGGTACATAAACATGCGAACCGCCACCTTGCAAAGCACGAAGCGAGTTCGACAGGGAAGGACGCATAAGCTCGATTGGACGCGGTTTTCCGAATATGGCGAAAGGCACAGCTTACAATATGCGGTAAGCTGTGCCTGTTTTTTGTACGCGCTGTAAAGGGGATCTCTTGTCGAAATATGACAAAATCATATGATCGCGAAATCGCTGTTAAGCTTTTGCCCTGTCGTGCAGAAAAGCAGCGCAACTGCGTCTTTATGGGACGCTGTGCAAACTATGAAGGAGCTTTCACAGCCGTCAAAAGCCACAGTTCAACCGGTTTGCACGATTTGGGAAGCAAGCTCGCTTTTCGATGGTTTTGACATCCGAGCCGCCAGCGCCATCGCCGGGGCTGAAAGCAGATACCACAGCGCGGCGTATTTGGCGCAAATCTGCCCCTTGAAGTTGAGTTTTTCCCGCGAATAATCCCAAACCTGCATTCGATAGTGCAGATTTACCGTGCTGCCGACGATCAATTCCGCCGTTGTGATCAAAACCGAACCGGCCGCGCAGCGCTTGGGCAGCGGCAGCTCCCGAAGCTGTTTCCCGATTTGTGCAAGGCCGACGAAAACCGTCCCGCCGGTCAGCGCCATTGTCCAATGGGTGTGCTGCCGCCATAAGATTTCGATTACCGAATATCCGGTTGCGCCGCACAAAAACAAGCCTGCCAGCCGCTGTAAATTTTTCATACTGCATCACCAGCATTAGCTTTGCCGGAAAATCGCGCTGTTATACGGTGCAGTGGATGAAATATGCGGCGAAAAGCATCCAGAAAGGGATAGCGGGAGGAGATTTCGTTGTCAGACAAGACGATTTTCACAGAAAATCGGTCGGATTTCCAGAATAATGGCGCGGAATGACAGCAGAAAATCGCGCCGCCACTGTCTCCAACCTGTAAATCCTTATTCCAAAAGACTAAAACGTGCGTTCAGCTGCGCGGCAAGCTCCTGCAGCTGCGCAAAGTCGCTTCGCCGGCAGGGGAAGACCACATAGCTATCGCTGTTAATGTCGAAAACAGCGGCGGCAAAACCGCTTGCAGCCCATTTTTCGGTAAGGATCGTACCCCATTGGAAAACATCATCATTTTCGTCGAACCAGTCCGGTTCGACCGGGAGGGAATTCGCTTTCGTACCCTTGAGATTTTGAACAAAGAAGACAAAGTCTTCTTTGCAGTCCTTCCAATCCCGCTCACAAACATAGCCGTGATCTTCCAGGATCTTGGTCAGCCCGCGCCATTGCAGTTCCAGCGGGGGACGGGAACGCTCCATGCAGGTTTCCATAAAAAAATCTTCCTGCGCCGTATAAAAGCCCTGGATATCCGTGGCGCACAGCGCCGTTTCCTGCAAAACGGCTTCGTTGCCGCCGGTCACGATCCTGGCGATCTCGACCAGCGCGTCAGCTGCGCAGCCTTCGGTACTCGGAGATGCTGACGTTCCGGGTACTGCGGCCACCGGTTCCGCGGAAGGCTTTTTGAACCGATCAAAAAGTTTCATTTGCAATCCCTCCTTGGATCGAAAGGCTTATTCCCAGCCATAGGGGAAACCGAGCTTTTTCATAAAATCACACATCTGCCAGCAGTCCAAGGGGGCGTATTCATCGTCTGGGTAGGCGGGTTCCGGATCGTCGCCCATCGTTTCTTCATTCCAGACGGTCAAATAGCGTTCGATCGACACCGGATCGATCCCGAAATAAGGCGCAACGACCTCCGCGCGTCCGGCAAGGCGCTGATATTCCTCTTCCGGGATCTCCTCCAAAGCGTCGGGCCAGGCGGAATAGCTGTCCAGCTCACGCCCGTTTTCATAGAAGTAATATCCCCAAAAATCGTCGTCGTAGATGTAAAGCAGCATGACCGGCTTTTGCGTTTCCTCAGAGAGCAGTTTTGCAAGCGGCTCGTAGCCGCAGCACATATCGCTCAGCAGGGCGCTGACCCCGCGCGCGTCTGATTTAAAAAAGCATCCTTCCGGCTGCAAATTCATGTCCGGGTCAGCCGCCGCTTTTTCGATTGCGCGGCGCGCGGCGTCTTCTTTGCAGTCCAGAAAAACAGCGCTGTGTAAAAATACTCCCATCGTTGTGACCTCCTGCGCGATCGGGGAAGACGGCCCGTATCCAACAAGCCGCCTGCCGATCGAATTTAATTGGAAAAGGGCGGGATTCCCGCCCTTTTCTGCATAGTTTTCTGCTGAGATAGAATTAGATGCGGGATTCAAGCTCTTTGCGGCGCTCTTCAAAGCCCGGCTTACCAAGCAGGGCAAACATATTCTTCTTGTAAGCCTCCACGCCCGGCTGATCGAACGGGTTAACGCCCAGCTGGTAGCCGGACAGGCCGCACGCCTTCTCAAAGAAGTATACCAGATAGCCGAAGTGATACGCATCGGCTTCGTCGATCTCGATCAGGATATTGGGGGTGCCGCCGTCGCAGTGAGCGAGTAGGGTGCCCGCATATGCCTTGGAATTGACAAACTGCATCGACTTGCCAGCGAGATAGTTCAGGCCGTCGATATCCTCATCGGCAGCTTCCAGATAGCTTTCCGAACGCGGCTTTTTGACCCAGACAACGGTCTCGAACATATTGCGGGTACCGTCCTGAATGAACTGGCCGATGGAATGCAGATCGGTCGAGAAGTTCGCGGCGGTCGCGAAAATGCCCTTAAGATCCTTGCCTTCGGACTCGTCGAACAGCTGCTTGTACCATTCGCCGAACATGAACAGCGCAGGCTCGTAGTTCACAAGGATCTCAACGCCCTTGCCCTTGCGGTACAGGATGTTGCGCAACGCCGCATAACGATAGCAGGCGTTCGAGGTCATGTCGCCGCCCGTGAAGGCTTCGCGCGCATCCGCCGCGCCCTTCATGACAACGTCAAGATCAAGACCGGCGGCAGCCATCGGCAGCAGACCGACTGCGGAGAGTACCGAGAAACGCCCGCCGACGTCGTCCGGGACAACGAAGGTCTCGTAGCCCTCGGCGTCCGCGAGGCTCTTGAGCGCGCCGCGCGCCTTATCGGTGGTCGCAAAGATGTGATCCTTCGCGTTTTCCTTGCCGTATTTTTCCTCGACCAGTTTCTTGAACACGCGGAATGCGATCGCAGGCTCGGTAGTCGTGCCGGACTTGGAAATGACGTTTACGGAAAAATCACGGTCGCCAATGATCTGGATCACGTCATTCAGATAGGAGGACGAAATGCTGTTGCCAAGGAAGTAAACCTCCGGGATGCCCTTGGGGCGGACGCTGTTGTACAGCTGGCCGCGGACGAACTCAATCGCGGCGCGCGCGCCCAGATAGGAGCCGCCGATACCGATCACGACCAGCACATCGGACGTTTCCTGGATCTTCTTCGCAGCGGCTTTGATGCGCGCGAACTCGTCCTTATCATAGTCGACCGGCAGGTTGACCCAGCCCAAGAAGTCGTTGCCCGGTCCGGATTTCGTTTGCAGCATGTCTTCCGCCGTCTTGATCATCGGGCCCATCTTTTCGATCTCGTCCTCGCGGACAAACTGCTTGAGACCGGTCATTTTCAGTTCCATACCCATAATTCATTCCACTCCATTTTCAAAATTTGAGAGTCTACGACGTATCTTCTCGTATTGAGTATATTATACCACTTCCACACAATAAAGCAAGCATATTCTGGCAATTTTCACAAAAAAGAGAATGCCAAAAATCTGGAGCAAAAAAGAAGCGTATCCAACTTGCGACGGCTTGCTTTTCGCGGCGTTTTCCGATATAATAAAAACAAGAGGAAGATTTTTCCGATGGCTCGCCGACCGCGCAATGCGATCGGGAACTCTTTTGCGCGGGGCGGTCAACGATTTCAGCGTCAACGACCGGCCGGCATGCTGAACCAAAAGCGCTGCGAAGAGAACTGCTATGCTTCCGGAGAGGGGGGACTGCAATGAGGATTTATATTACCGGTGATACGCATGGGGATTTTTCACGGCTGGGGAAGGGTTGCTTTCCCGAGCTGGAACGGCTGACAAAGGACGATTATGTCGTGATTTGCGGCGATTTTGGCGGTGTTTGGGACGACGGCAGCGAGGAACAGCGGCTACTGGATCAGCTTGACCGACGACCATTCACGACGCTTTTTGTCTCCGGCAATCATGAAAACTACGATTTATTGTCAAAATTTCCGGTCAGCGAGTGGAACGGCGGCAAGGTGCAGGCAATCCGTCCCTCGATCCTGCATCTGCTGCGCGGACAGGTCTTTACGCTCGACGGGCAAACCTTCTTTACGATGGGCGGCGCCAGCTCGCACGATGTTTCCGACGGGATACTGGAATTGGACGACCCTTATTTTAAGCAAAAATACCGGCTGCTATCCTTCCGGGACGCGTTATTCCGGGTCAATCATCAATCCTGGTGGAAAGAAGAGCTTCCCAGCGACGCAGAGTATCTGGAAGCGAGGGAGAACCTGCAGCGGCACGGCTGGAAGGTCGATTATATCCTGACGCACTGCGCGCCGACTTCGATTCAGGAAGCGATCGTTTCCGGGCTGTATGCGCCCGATAGATTGACTGACTTTTTGGAAGAGCTCCGGAAAAAATGCCGGTTTGAAAGCTGGTTTTTCGGGCACTACCACAATAACAAAGTCATAGCAAAAAAGTTTGTCCTTTTATACGAAGAAATGATCGCGCTGCGATAAAAAGCGGGCGGCTTCACTGAAGCGGCCCGCTTTTATACGGCGATTTGTATTTTCCGGGGAATGCTCAAATCTTTTCAGCCAGCGCGGCCGCCTGTTTGCAGCCGTCCGTCTTTTCAATAGCGCCAGCCTCCAGAACGCCGGGGATCAACACCGCTCCGACCATCTCCCATTTGAGCAGCGCGGCGGAGCGCTCGATTGGGATTCGGACGCCGTCCATGACTGTTAAGTCGTTTTCTTCACAGCAGGTAATGAGGGCGCACTTCTTTCCGGCGATCTCCTTTCCGCCAATTACGAAAGCAAACAGACGGTCGATCACGTTCTTGATCTGCCCCGGGATGGAGTACCAATAAACCGGCATTGTGAATACGACGGCATCTGCCTCTAAAATAGCGGGGGCGATGGTGTTAAAATCGTCGTCGAACGAGCAGGGTTTTCCGGTCTTATAGCAGGTTTCGCAGGCGTGACAGCCGCCGACCTTGCGGAGCGCCGCGTCAAATCGGGTGACGGTATGCCCCTTTTCCTCAGCGGCTCTAATAAATGCGTCCGTCATGGCGAAGCTGTTGCCGTTCTGGCGCGGACTGCCAGTGATTACTACGATCTTCTTACCCATAATGTTTAACTCCTTTGCAGCCTTGACAGGTATTTTGTGGTTTGTTATGATTATAGCAGGCGACTGCAAGAAAACAAGTACGCACCTTGCGGTGCGGTACTTACCCAAAGGAGAGTGTCAAATGACTGCAAGCTGTATTGACGGAAACGGCCTTGAAAAAACCGGATTTAGCTACACGCTTTCTTTGATCAGCGGCAAGTACAAAATGTCGATCCTGTACTGCCTGATGGAGTTTGAGGTCGTGCGTTTCAACGAAATGAAGCGCTATCTTCGTACCATCTCGTTCAAGACGCTCAGCACCGCACTCAAAGAGCTGGAAAGCGACGGCCTTGTCATCCGCAAAGAATACCCGCAGATACCGCCCAAAGTAGAATATCGGCTGAGCGAACGCGGACAGTCCCTGATCCCGATTCTGGACGCGCTTTGCACCTGGGGAGAGGAGCATCGCATATGAACCTGAGAGGGATGGAAACCGAACGGCTGCGGCTGCGCCGACTGACAGCCGCAGATATGGACGCATTGCGTCCGATCTTGCAGGATATTGAAGTCATGTATGCGTGGGAACACGCGTTTTCGGACGAGGAAGTACAAGCGTGGCTTGTGGAAAACCTGCGGCGCTATGGAGCCGACGGATACAGCTATCTGGCTGTGCTGGAACGTAACAGCGGGACGCTGCTTGGCTTGTCAGGATTGCTGACCGAACACATCGGAGACACCGCACGGCTGGGGATCGGCTGGATTTTTGGAAAGGATTCCTGGGGAAAGGGGCTTGCTTACGAGGCCGCAAAGGCGCTGCTTGGCTATGCGTTTGAATCAGGCGCAACGGATGTTGTTGCGACGATCCGACCGGAAAACCATGCTTCCAGAAAGCTGGCAGAGCGCCTTTGGATGTCGCAAAACGGAAGTTTTATAAAGGTATACCATGGGAAGCAAATGGAACATTTCATTTACACGATCGACCGGAAATGTTGGGAGGAGTACACAAAATGAGACGAAAAGACCGTGAAAAGGATCGCGCATTTGCGCTGCGCGTGATCGACAGCTGCGAATATGCCGTTCTGGCAATGGTAACGCAGGAACAGGAACCTTATGCAGTCCCACTAACGATCGCCCGGGAAGGGGATACCGTGTACTTCCACAGCGCCGGGGAAGGACAAAAAGCCGAAATTTTGCGGCAGTCGCCAACGGTCTGTCTGACCTGCGTCGGCAAAACGCATATTGTCGAAGACAAATTCACAACGGAATATGAGTCGGCGATTGCCCGCGGCTCTGTGGAGGAGATCGTAGAGGATTCGCAGAAAATCCATGCGCTGCGGCTGATCTGCGAACGGCATACCCCGGGAAATATGGCCGCATTCGAGGATGCCATCGCGCGCAGCCTGCACCGGACTGCGATTTTTGCAGTTCATCTGACCAATATCACCGGTAAGGGGAAAGGAACCCCCTGACCCGTTCGATTTCAGCCGAATAGCTGCCTTATTTGCCGAAAACTCGCCGTTTTTTGTGATTTGCCCGTAAAACCATTTGCTTTCAAGCGATTTGCCTTTACAGAAAAACGGGCTTCTCAAAACAGTTTAAACGCCGTCACGGCAAACGACTTTACAGTATTCGCCTGACAAAATTGCTTGACATTGTATCAGCCTATCCGTTACACTAAGGATGCAGCGATAAAAACACGGCCCGGTTGGTAGTCCGGGCGCGGCAGCGATGCCGTCAGTAGCCCTCCTTCGAGCGTTTGGCGCGCTTGGTCGTCCGTTCCCTGCGAATATCTTTAGGAGGGTTTTCGCATGAGCACGATTTTTGCGCGGCTGACAGTCTTTTTCGAGGATCCCTTTTGGATCGGGCTATATGAACGGGAAGCGGACGGGCAATATACCGTCTGCAAGCTCGTTTTCGGCGCAGAGCCAAAGGATCACGAAGTCAGCGAGTCTTTGTTGAAGGGATGGCGCGGTCTGCGGTTCAGTCCGCCGATCGCTACCAGAACGCTGGATGAACGGCGGATCAACCCCAAACGGCAGCAACGGGAAATCCGGCGGGAGATGGACCGCTCAGGCGTTGGTACAAAGGCGCAGCAGGCGTTAGCATTAGGACGCGCGCAGGGCAAGGAAGCCCGCTGTAAAAAGTCGCGCGCCGAACGGGAGGCGGAGGAAGCCCGACGCTTTTCGCTCCGGCAGCTAAAGCGAAAAGAAAAGCACAAAGGCCATTGAGAAGCGGCGGGGGATCGATCGATTTCCCGCCGCTTCTCTGTCTGTGCGGAGCGCGTCCCAGAACGCGGCGCACGGGTCTTTCAGCGCATTATGCGGAAGCCGTTAGCGCGTTTACCATATTTCCGAAAATTTTTTCAAAAAGGGGCTTGACCCTCACACGATGTGAGGGTGTATACTGAAATTCGAGCTCAGGAAACCAACATATATGTTGAGAGGAGATAACAATTATGCTGAAGATCGGCGATTTTTCCAAGTTGTCCCGCATCAGTGTGCGGATGCTGCGGCATTATGACGAGGTCGGGCTGCTGCATCCCCGGGAAACGGATGCTTTGACCGGCTACCGGTTTTACGGAGAGGATCAGATCCTGACCGCCGGACGGATCGCTGCGTTCCGGGATATGGGGTTCGGTTTGACTGCAATCGCGGATATGCTGCGTGAAACGGAACCGGGATGTATTCTGGAACGGCTGGAACTGCATCGGCAGGAATTGCTGGAACAATCTTCGGAGGTCGGGGCAAAACTTCGGCAGGTAGAGCTGGCGATTGCGCGGCTCGGAAAGGACGAAAACATGAAAGATAATACCTATGAAGTAGCAGTAAAGGAGATTCCCGCGCGCTATGTTGCGAGTGTCCGCAGTATTTTGGAAAGCTACAATTACGAAGGTCGGCTGTGGCATTATCTGATGAGCGAAACCAAGGATCAGCAAATGCAGCCGGGCGACCCGTGCCTTGCGTTCGGCTTCTATCACGACCGCGAATACAAGGAACATGATGTTGATGTTGAGATCCAGATGACGGTCTCCGGTACTTATCAGGATACCGAACACGTGAAGTTTAAGGAAGTACCAGCCTGTCTGGTCGCTTCGGCGATGCATTACGGCAGCTATGAAGAAATCAACCGCGCGACCGCGGCGGTCGCCGCATGGATTGAAGCGAACGGTTATGAATATAACGGGGCAACGTTCAGTATCTACCATGTCAGCCCGCATCAGACCCAAAACCCGGATGAACTGGTAACAGAAGTTTGTTACCCCGTGCGCCGGAAATGATCGAATATCCCCGCATAAGGAGCCTGACCTTACTCAGGCTCCTTATGCGGCACAGCCAACGGGTTTATAAGCGGGAGCCGATCACGATACTGAAAAATGGCGGTACTGCATCTGAACAGGTTTTGAAAGCTCAGCGCAGGTAAAGTTTTACGGTTTTCCCAACCGTTTGCAAAATTTTTTCACGATTTTAGCAAGGGAGGTAAGAAAATGGCATATGTATTACATGCAGTGACGATCCGGGCAAATCGCGCTGCGGAAGGGATGAAGCGGGTCGAGGAGCTTTGGCGGGATGTTGCCGAAGGCAAACTGCCGCTCCTGTTCAACAGCGAAGGTGTTTTTCAGCAAGGCGTATCCCCGGTTTCCCGATATAGTGGCTATGAAACGGACGATACCGGAGACTACGATCTGAGCATTTTGGGTGTGACCTCAGACTTCTTCGGACAGATGGAACAGAAAGTCCGGAACGGGCTTTATCAAAAATATGACGCAGCAGATGAAGACGGGGATCTGGACGCATGCGCCCGGAAGGCGTGGGAACGGGTTTGGAGCGACCAGAAAAGCGGTCGGATCCGGCGAGCGTTTTCGACGGACTATGAAAGCGCGGTCCCTGCCGAATACACGAAGGATCGCAAAGCGCACTGCTACCTTTATATTGCCGTGCAGCCGTAAAGCGGCTCGCTCCAGTTTTCGTCCAGCATATGAGGCGCCCCGCACGGTTTAGAACCTGTGGGGTGTTGAAACATTGAATTTTTTGGCACATCCGGAGACTGAGGCTAAACATATGTTTAAATATAGAAACCTTTCATGGCTTCTGCGGGGATCGTCACGAGCCTCCGGCAAGCGTCGTAAACAGTGCGATCACCAGCGGCATTGTAACGGCGGACAGCAGGGTCGTCTGCGCGACGATCTTCGTCGAATATAAATAATCGGTATGGTGCATCTGTGCGAACATGGCGGCAAGCACGGCGGACGGGGCAGCGAAGCCGATCATCAGGCAGATCTTCGCGGTCAGGTCGACCGGCGCAAGCAGCAGGATCGGGATCAGGATCAACGGCATCAACACCAGACGGACGAAACTGAGGAAATAGAGTTTTTTATCCAGCAGGCAGGTCTTAACCTTGGATTGTGCGAGGAAGCAGCCCAATACCAGCATGGCCAATGGGGTATTTAAATCGGAAATGAATCCCACCGCCTCGGCAGGGATGGCGGGCAGCTTGAAGGGAGTCAGGAAGCAAAACAGCCCGATGCAAAATGCGATCGTACCCGGGTTAATGAAGATCTTGGAAAGGTTGATCCGACTGCCTTTGCCGGAAAGATTTTTCACGCCCCAAGTCCAGATCAGGATGGTGGACGCCGCGATATTGACGGTGCTCAGGAACACGCCCAACGAGCCGAACATGACCGTGACCAGCGGGATCGCCATAAAACCGTTGTTGGTAAAGACCGTACACATGCGCAGATCGGGCGCATTTTCAAATTTTTGCGGACGGAAAAGCAGGTATCCGATCAAAATGCAGACCGCAAACCCCAACAGGCTGAACAGGAACTGCCAAAGCAGCGTGCGTCCAAGCTCCGGCTCAAATTCGCGCTGGAATGAGCTGATAATGACGCAGGGAGAGACCAGCTTCGTCAGGATGCCGGAGCATTGCGAGGAACCGTTGTTGTCGATCACGCCCAGATAGTACAGAATATAGCCCGCCCCCATCAGCAGGAACATAATTACGATCTGGCGCAGGATTATCAGGCTGTTTGCGACCAGCCCTGTTTCAGTTATCATTGCGGAAGCCCCTTTTTCTACCAAATTTCATCTTTTAATCTTAGCGCGTTTCCGCGAAGATGTCAATGTATAAAATCACGGAGCCCACGGCAGTTTCATAAAATATCCAGTAATTTACAAAAGTAAGAATGGTTGAT
>CAJUGU010000022.1 GCA_910586105.1 uncultured Eubacteriales bacterium
CCCGCGCAGGGGCGGGTGCAGGGCGGAGTCCTGCCGCTCCCCGCGCAGGGGCGGGTGCAGGGCGGAGTCCTGCCGCTCCCCGCGCAGGGGCGGGTGCAGGGCGGAGTCCTGCCGCTCCCCGCGCAGGGGCGGGGAGCGCGCCGCAGCTCCTTAGTACCGTTCACCGGATTTCCCCGGTGCGGAAGGCCTCGATCATGGTCATGGTCAGGCTCGCCAGATATTTTGCCGGTTCGAGCTCCGAGCGGTCGACCCATTGCGCAGTCGCCAGCTCCTGTTCGTCCCGATGGATCTCCGTACTGCCGTCCACATCCGCATAAAAGCCCATCAGCAAATTGGAGTCCATACCCCACGGCTGGCTTGCAAAATAGGTGATGTTTTTGACCTTCAGCCCGACTTCCTCCTCGACCTCGCGGGCAACCGTCTGCTCCAACGACTCCCCGATCTCGCAAAATCCGGCCAACAGGGCGATCCCCTTATATTCACGCCCCGCATAGCGGGAGGTCAACAGCCGTTCCCCATCCTTGACGGCGATAATCACCGCAGGCATCAGCTTGGGGAAGACCAAATTGTTACACGCCGGGCACTGCACCGCCCGCTCGGCCGCGAACGGTATCATTTTCTGCCCGCAACGTCCGCAACGCTGGTTATCGCGATACCAAAAGAAAAGGTGGTATGCAGTCATACCGGCAAGGGAAACGTCATCCGTGACGGCACGGTCGCAAAAGGTACGGATCACGACATATTCAAACCCCGGCAATTCGATATCGTCCGCGCCGCCGTTCCGCAGCAGATAATACACCGTATCATCGATCGCGAACAGGTATTGCAGCTGCTCGGGATCGCGCACGGCCCCGGCGGAACACAAATCGGCATAAGTAGGCGGGCAAAGACGCCCATCGGCAGCGATATGCAGAAGGGCGCGGTCTTCGCGCTTGGACGCGCCGCGAAACACAAATACCGGATCTGCGGCATCCGGGCGGCTGGCCTTATACGTCAAATGGAATTTTTTCGGTGAAATATCCTGGATCATGTGCAGGCTCTCCTTTTGTCATGCAGCATTCCGGGGCAAGGGATGGATAAAAGCACAACGCGTCCGCGCCAGCGCTCCCATGCGCCCCGTTTCGTGGGATATTATATACCTTTTGCAGGCAACATACAAGCCTGTTTTCCACAACGTCCGGCAAAAATCGCCGCGCCCCGTTCCAAACGTCCGCCATCCACAAAACAAAGCCGGCTGCGCTTTTGCACAGCCGGCTTTCAAACCGAATCACCCGGCGATCCGTTCGATCGCTGCGGCGATCTCTTTTGCAGCGGTATCCACGCGCCCTGCATCCTTGCCTTCCACCATCACGCGCACCAGAGCTTCGGTGCCCGAAGGACGTACCAGGATCCGCCCCTCCCCCAGCTGCCCTTCCGCTTCGCGGATCGCTTCCGCAACCTCGGGGCGCTCGGCCAGGCTGTATTTTTCACTGTTCGGCACGGCCACGTTGATCATGACCTGCGGCCAGGGAACGACCTCCGCCGCGATCTCCGAACATTTCCGCCCGCTTTCCTTCAGGATCCGCATGAATTGCAGCGCCGTCAGCTGCCCGTCGCCAGTCGTCGCATATTCCAGAAAGATCACGTGCCCCGACTGTTCGCCGCCAAGGATATACCCGTTTTCCAACATCTTTTCGAGCACATACCGGTCGCCAACGTTGGAGCACTCGATGCGCATATGCTTCTGTTTGGCATACGCATGCAGCCCCATATTCGACAGCACCGTCGCAACAAACGCGCCGCCGCGCAGCTTGCCTTCCCGCTGCATCCGCGCCGCGCACACCGCCATGATCCGGTCGCCGTCCAGTTCCTCGCCGGTCTCGTCGACGATCAGGCAGCGGTCAGCGTCCCCGTCGAACGCGATGCCAAGGTCAAAATCGCCCCTGCGCACCCGCTCCTTCAAATGCCCCAAATGGGTCGAGCCGCACCCGTTGTTGATGTTCAGCCCGTCCGGCTCGCGGAAGCGGATATCGCTTTGGCACTCCACCTGCCGCAGCAGCCGCGAAATGGTCGTCGACGAAGCCCCGTTCGCGCAGTCCACCGCGACCCGCAGCCCCGACAGGTCGCCCGGGATCGTCCCCGCGAGATGGTCGGTATATTCGACCACCGGGTCAATCTTATGCGGCAGCACCCGCCCGAGCTTTTCGTGGCTCGCCTTCGGGACACTGTCAAAATCATCAATCAGCGCCTCGATCTGCGCCTCAAGCTCGTCGGACAGCTTATACCCCGACCCGGCGAAGATCTTGATCCCGTTGTATTCATACGAGTTGTGGCTGGCCGAGATCACGATCCCCGCGTCCGCCTTATGCCGGATGGTCAGGTAAGCGACCGCCGGGGTGGGGATGATACCAAGCAGCTCCACATCCGCGCCGACCGAGCAAATGCCCGCCACCAGCGCGCTTTCCAGCATATCCGAAGAGATCCGGGTATCTTTGCCGATCAGCAGCTTCGCCTTGCCGCTGCGACCATGCTCCCGTTGGAGCAGATAGGCCGCCGCCGCCCCGATCTTGAACGCCAGCATAACGTCCAATTCCACATTCGCGATCCCGCGAACGCCGTCCGTTCCGAAATATTTTCCCAATCTGTCATCCTTCTTTCCGGTTCTTGCGGAAGCGCCGGGCGCTCCCTTTTATAAATGAAGCTGATCCTGCCCGTCAGCGGGTACGATCCCCAAATGCTCATAAACGCGTGGGGTCACGCAGCGCCCGCGCGGCGTGCGGGTCAGAAAACCGATTTGCATGAGGTACGGCTCATAAACGTCTTCCAGCGTGACCGCCTCCTCGCCGATGGTGGCGGCAAGCGTTTCCAGCCCGACCGGGCCTCCGCTGTAATTGCGGACGATCGATTCGAGCATCCGCCGGTCGATGTTGTCCAATCCCAGCGCGTCGATCTCGAGCGCCAACAGCGCCCGGTCCGCGGTTGCGCGGTCAATCACGCCCTCGCCGCGCACCTGCGCGAAATCGCGCACCCGGCGCAGCAGCCGGTTTGCGATGCGCGGGGTGCCGCGGGCGCGGCGGGCGATCTCCAACGCGCCTTCCGGTTCGCAGGCCACGTCGAGGATCCCTGCGGAACGGGCCACGATCTCGCAAAGCTCCTCGGGCCCGTAAAGCTCCAGCCGGAGCATCACGCCGAACCGGTCGCGCAGCGGCGAGGTCATTTGCCCCGCCCGGGTGGTCGCCCCAATGAGCGTGAACTTGGGCAGGTCCAGCCGGATCGAACGCGCCGACGGCCCTTTCCCGATAATGATGTCGAGCGCGTAATCCTCCATCGCGGGATACAAAATCTCCTCCACGCTGCGGTTCAGCCGGTGGATCTCGTCGATGAACAGGATATCGTTTTCACTGAGGTTGGTCAGCAGCGCGGCGAGGTCGCCCGCCTTTTCAATCGCGGGCCCCGAGGTGATGCGGATGTTCACGCCCATCTCATTCGCGATGATGTTCGCCAGCGTCGTCTTGCCCAGCCCCGGCGGGCCGTACAGCAGGGTATGGTCCAACGGTTCCCCGCGCCTGCGCGCCGCCTCGATGAAGACCGCAAGGTTTTCCTTCGCCTTCGCCTGGCCGATGTACTCCGCCATCGTCTTCGGGCGAAGCGAGGTCTCGGTCTCGTCGTCCTGAAGCTGGCGGCTGGATACGATGCGTTCATCGTCCGCCATGCCGCCGCTGAATTCGATGCTCAACGCCGTCCGCCCCCCTTACGTGCTTGCCAGCTTTTTCAAACAATAGCGGATGATATCCTCGGCGGCCGCGCCCTCGGCGGGGCAACCCTCCATTGCGCGCAGCGCTTCCGCCTGGCTGTAGCCCAGCACGAGCAGCGCTGCGACCGCCTCCTGCGTATGGTTGGCCTCGCCGCCCGCCGGTGGGAGTACGGCTGCGGCTGCCGCGCCGCCTGCGGTCTCGAGCTGTTCCCGGCTCATTTTGTCCCGCAGCTCCAAAACGATCCGTTTGGCAATCTTTTTCCCGATGCCAGGGGCCTGCGTCAGCACCTTTTCGTCCTCGGTGATGATGGCGAGCGCCAGCTTGGCCGGCGTGGACTCGGACAGGATCGCCAGCGCGGCCTTCGGCCCGACCCCGGAAACGCCGATCAGCATGCGGAAGCAGCTCAATTCCTCCGGGTCGAGGAAGCCGAACAGCTGCACCTGATCCTCCCGGGCCGAAAAATGGGTATACAGGCGGGCCTTTTTGCCCGGTTTGAGCTGCGCGGCAGTATTGCGGGAGGTGCTGCACGCATAGCCTACGCCGCCGCAGTCGATCACCGCCAGCGACGGCTCGACAAGGGCGACCGTACCCTCTACATAATAAAACATAGCTCCTCCTTCACCGTCCGGCTCAGCGCAGCGCGGCGCCCTGCCGGGAATGCCCGTGGCAGATCGCGACCGCAAGCGCGTCCGCCGCGTCGTCCGGGCGGGGCGGCTTTTCCAGCCCCAGCAGCATGCGGGTCATTTCCATGACCTGCCGTTTTTCCGCCTTGCCATAGCCGACGACCGCCATTTTCACCTGCGCAGGGGTATACGCGACCGGCTTCAACCCCTTTTGCGCCAGCGAAAGCAGGATCACCCCGCGCGCCTGCGCGACCTGGATCCCGGTGGTGATATTCTGGTTGAAAAAAAGTTCCTCGACCGCCGCCTCGTCCGGATGGAACGCGTCAATGATCGTATTCAGGTCGTCGTAAAGCTCGCAAAGGCGGTCTGGCATGGGCGCGCCAATCTCGGTGCGGATCGCCCCGAACTGCACCGGCGTGAACCGCCTGCCGTCAAATTTTACGATGCCGTAGCCGACGATCCCATACCCGGGATCGATGCCAAGGATGGTCATGGACGATCTGCTCCTGTTTTTGCGGAATTGTTTATAGTGTATCATAAAATCCGGTTTAATTCAACGGTGAAATAGGGAAACCTTGCGGTTTTGCGGAGCTTTTTCCGTGCATCCTGACGAATTTGCCGCCCCGGCTTGCCGCAAACCCGTTTTTCTGATATCCCGAGAAGCCAAACCGAGCGCTCGCAGGGCGGGAAGGGCGATCGGAGACTCCGGCAAATACGATATTTTCAGTCGGTTGCGCGGCGCCGCCCTTCCGGCCTTCCCCGCGCCGGCGATTGCCAGACGATGTCCGTCCCGGAAAAGATCGACTTTTTGCACAAGGTGCACCGCGAAGAAATTTCGCTTTGGGACGACGACGGGAGCGATAACGAAATTTTTAACGATTACCACGCCGTGGAAAACGAATTGCTCGACCACCCCGAAAGCATCCAGTGTGAAGACCTTCTACGCCTCCTGAAGATCTTCGACGACGATTGCTTTGAGATCTCGTGGCAGTTCCACCTTTCCAAAACGGTCTTTTATAATTGCTGCCGGTATGGCAGGCCCCGGATCGCATTTTATTTGCAGCATTTGCCGGATGTCCCCGCCGGCGGGCGGTTCCATGGCTGGCATTTCCCCATACAATGGCTTTTGGAAGGAACGACCTTCCCCGACTTCAAAGCCGCCGTGCAGGAACAGCCGGAAGAGATCCGGCATCTGGTCGCCGGGGTACTGGATAAGGTCGGTATCTACCCGGAGGCGCGGGACGAATTGAAAGCGATCGTAAACCCATAAATCCGGACGCGGCAGGCGGCGGTCCCTTGATGGAACAGCCGCCTGTTTTGGCATGGATGCATCCCTGTCCGGCAGGCGCGGCTTCCGCGCCGTCCAGCAGGCAGGTCAACAGCGCCCGCGCGTATACGATCTCGAAATCTTCCGCGACCACGCCGATCCCTTCGGAAACCGTCCCGTAGGCGTAAACGCCCCCCGAGCCTGCCGGGCCATCCGCCGCCCACTTGCGCGACAGTTATTTGTACAAAGCATTTTTTTCAGATTTTCGCGAAACAGTCATTCAAAACGCATGCAGGATTTCTACTTTTGTGGTATTATTATGTAGAAAGGGGGATCCCCATTTTGAATGACCACAGCGAATTCCTCCGCAAGCGGATCACCGAGCTGCGGCTGAAAAAAAAGGTCTCCGAGCTCAAAATGTCTCACGACCTGGGAAAGAGCGCCGGGTATATCCATCAGATCGCCTCCGGACGGATGCAGCCCTCCATGGAAAATTTCTTCGAGATCTGCAATTATCTTGCCGTCACCCCGGCGGAGTTTTGGGACGGTGAAAATCAGGATCCCCAGCTGCTCCGCGAGCTGATGGACCGCCTGAAAAAACTGCCGCCGGAAACCGTGCAAACCTTCCTCACACTGGCCGGTTCGATCCCCCCGGCAAAGCGCTGACCGGCCTGCGCGCCTTGCCCCCGGCCGATCCGGATCCGATCGGCACGATCAAGAAGGGCGGTACATAACCATGCCAAAACTATCGCGCGCGGAAGCCGCGTTCCTGGAAGCCCTACTCGAAGACAGTCAGGGCAAGCTACGCAACATCATCCGCAGGCAGCTGCAAGACCGCCGGTATATCAGCGTCGAGGACGTGATGCAGGAGACCTACTGCAGCGCCTGCGAACATATCCGTACCGTCATGGCCTGCGACAATCCCGAGGCCTGGCTGATCCGCACCGCGCACAACACGGCCTACGAAATGCTGCGCAAATTAGATCGGGATACGCCCGAGCCGGAACAGCCCGCACAAGCCGCGCCGCCGGGCCCGGATCCGCTGGGGTTGGACGCCATCCTGCCCCCGGCGACGCCGGAAAAGGACCGCGACCTGCTCAAACGGTATTTCGAGCGGCGGGACACCTCCTCTGAGATCGCCGACGACCTTGGCCTGTCGCCGCAGACGGTGCGGCGGCGGCTGAAACGCGCCAAAGACCGGCTCGCGGCAAATTTGCGGATCCGCCAAAAATAACGATCACGTTCCGGCCCCTGAAAGCCGCTGATAGATAAAGGAGGTGCAGCAGATGCCCGAACCGAATGAAGCCCGCGCAGGCCGCGCCGCCTGCGAAACGCCCGAAGCGCTTCGCCGCCAGCTCCGTGGGATGGATGCGCCCGCAGTCCTGCAACTGCTTTCGGCGCGGACGGAAGCTGCATCCCGCGCCGGTGTGGAATTGCCGTTGGAGACCGTCCAGACATTTTATGAAGTGCTGGACGAGATCGCCCCGCTGAAGCCGGAACCCTACGATTTCCAGGCTTCCTGGCAGCGGTTCGCCAAGGAACATTCCGAACTGCTCCCACAGGGAGCAGTTCGGTCGAAAGACGGGCGTGCACGCCCGCGGCGGCTGAAATATCTGCTCTCGCTCGCAGCGGCGGCGGCGCTGTGCGTCAGCGCGTATGCCCGGGATCTGCCAGCCTTTGTCTATCTGTGGGGGCGGGATATCCTGCAAGTTTCCCCGGCCTCCGCCGAAATGGCGTTCGAGTCCCCGAACGCCGAGGGCTATACCTCGCTCGCGGACGCCTTGCAGTCGAACGGCATCGCGCTCGACCTGCCCGCGTGGCTCCCGGAACGGTTCCGGCTGGATGAGCTTTCGGTCGACCGCAGCACGGACATTCAATATTTCGACGCCGTATACATTTCCGAAAACGAGACGGAACGCCCGCTCTTTATCCACGTCCTGTGTACAACGCCCGGCGAGGGCATCCCTACGATCGCCTACGAGATCGACGAGGGCGGCAAGCATCAGAAGTTTTCCGTCAACGGGCATGACGTTTATCTGTTCACCAACCGCGGGATGACCCATATCCATTGGGTGGATTCCGTGTATGTGTTGGATGTTTCCGGCCCGCTCTCGGATCGGGAAGCAAAACAGATTCTATATTCGATCGGCAAGGGCTGATGAAAAAAATGTGTAAGGGTGAGCCTTCCCGGCCCGGGGACGGTTCACCTTTTTATTTTGCGCCCTATTTCCTTCCAACCGCGCTGTATAGCGAACCATCCGCGCGCCATCCGGAATGTTTTCATTTTCCCAGGAACGGCTCCCAAAGCTGCTGCGGGAAGGCTCCGGAGCCTTCCCGCAAGCCGGCTGCGCGCGGCGCGCCCGGCCGCCCGCCAAATTTTTTTGCAGGAATGGCTTGACAATCGTATGACGCGATGTTATATTGATATAGTCAACACCATGTCGTACTTGAAGGAGGTCGATAACATGATACCACAATTATCCGACGCTGAGCTTGAGATCATGAAGATCGTTTGGGCAAACCCCGAGGACGTTACACGGTTCGCCTATGTTCAGGATGCGCTTGCCGCCCGCGGCCGCCCCTGTCAGAAAAACACGCTGATCGTGCTGCTGACGCGCCTGATGGGCAAGGGCTATCTGAGCGCCCGGAAAATCGGTCGCCGCAATGAATATACCCCCCTGATCTCGGAAACCGAATACCAGACCGCGCAGACCCGGCACTTTGTCAACAAGATCTTCGAGGGAAGCGCGAAGGGGCTGGTCTCCAACCTGATCCAGGGCGACCTTCTGACGGATGAAGAATATCAGGAGCTGAAGCAGCTGTTGGAAGGCGGGCGAGGCGCGCCATGACTGCCGTGTTGAAAACCGTGCTGTCAATGTCCGTTTCAGGCGGGCTGCTGATCGCGGCGCTGCTTTTGGGCAAACGGGTTTGGAAGGACCGGGTCAGCCGGCAATGGCAATATTATATCTGGTTAGCCGTCCTGCTGCGGCTGCTGCTCCCCTTCACGCCCGAGATCAGTTTGCTTGGCGGGACGTTTCAAGCGATCGACCGGGCGGTCACGCAGGCCGTTTCCGGCGACGGTTCCGCAGGTCCGGGGACCGGTACCCCGGCGGACGGTTCGGCGGGCGCTGCGGCCGGTACCCCGGCAGGTTCTTTGAGCGGCGGCCCGGCGGACGGTTCGGCGGGCGCTGTGGCCGGTACCCCGGCAGGTTCTTTAAGCGGCGGCCCGGCGGACGGTTCGGCACAGAACGCAACAGCTCCCGCGCCGCTTCCCGATCCTGCCCCGCAGCTGCTCCGATACGGCGGGCTGCTCTGGCTGGCAGTCGCGCTGGGGCTGCTGATCCGGAAAATCACGATCTATCAGGGGTTTGTGCATTATATCCGTGCCGGAGCCGTCCCGGTTTCCGATATCGAGACCCTTGACCGGCTCGCCGCCGCAGCAGAACGGGCCGGTGTCCATACCCCGGTCGAGCTGTGCATCGACCCGCTGATCTCGTCGCCGCTGCTGACCGGCTTTTTCCGCCCCTGCATCGTACTGCCGAGCGCCGACGTTTCCGAAACCGAGTTCCGTTACGTCGTCCTGCACGAGCTGACGCATTACAAACGGCGGGATATGTTTTACAAATGGCTGGTACAGCTCACGGTCTGCCTGCACTGGTTCAACCCACTCGTGCATTGCATGAGCCGGGAACTGGAACGGGCCTGCGAATTTTCCTGCGACGAAGCAGTGCTTGCCAAAACGGGGCGCGGCAGCGCGCAGGCTTATGGCAAGACCCTGCTGGACGCAATGGCGGCGGTCGGGAAATACCGGGAAAGCGTCGGCTCCGTCACCCTCAGTGAAAACAAACAGCTTTTGCAAGAAAGGTTAGGTGCGATCATGAAATTTCAGGAACGGTCGAAAGTCGTAAAGGCTTTGACGGCTCTGCTGACAGCCTGCGTCGTTTTGAGCGCGGCCTTCGTCGGCGTGTATACCATTGGGGCGGCAGGCGGGAACGCCGCTGCGGCGCTCCTCTCCAGCACCGTCTCCGAGGGCAGGCCGTCGCTCTCGATGTCGGTCAGCAGCGCTGCGGTCAACGTGCTCGCGGCGGAAGGCTCTACCATCTCTGCCGAATATGACCCCGGCGTGTATCAGGTCGCGATCGACCAGCAGTCCGGCGACTGGAAGGTGTCGATCTCCTGCAAAACCCGGAGCAACACGGATACCAGTACCATCAAGCTCTACCTTCCGGACGTGGCGTATGGCAATGTAAACCTGAGCGTGGACAGCGGCCACCTTACCTGCGGCCTGTTCCGGTCGGGCAGCCTTGCGGGCAGCTTTCGGACGGCGTCCGTCTTCCTGACCCTGCCGAAAGGGTTCACCGGCTCGGTGGATGCGGTCACAGACAGCGGTTATTTCCAGCTGGTTTCGCTGGACGATTTCCGGAACGCTTCCGTCACGATCCTCGATCAGAGCGAATGGGGCGAAATCGATAAGCCGAAGGGCTTCCAGACAAACGGCAATACCTCCACCTACACCGACGGTACCGGGGCGACCTCCATCCGGCTCACCAGCAAGGGCTCCGGCCTGCTGGGAGTTTATCCCTCGGGCGCGTTTAAGTCCTCGGCGTTCCTGGAAGAGCCGGACGGCTTCGGACAAAATGCCTGGACAGACGTCTGGGATACGGTCTGGCAGGGCGCCTGGGATGCAGCCTGGCAAGGCGCATGGGATGCAATCTGGCCGGGTGTACGGGATGTGATCCGGCAGGAAACGCGCAGCCAGCTGACGGGAGGGCTGCTGTCCGGCGAATGGCAGGATACCGGCCCGGACGCAAAGCCCGCCGCAGCGGCGAACGCCTTGAACGACGCGGCGCGCTATTATGAGGCGGACAGCCTGCCGCTGTTTGAGATCGCGTTTTCCCGTCAGGATGAAGCGTCGCAGCGCGCGCTGCTCGACCGGATCTATGCGGATGACGAGATCGCGTATTGGGCGGCCGCCCTCGGGCAGTTGGACGAAGCCTCCGGCCTGTTCCGGCATTATGCGGAAAAAGCCTATGCGGACGACGAGATCGCCTTCTTCTCCACCCTGACGGAGCATCTGGACGAGGCCGCGCTGAACGCATGGCTGGATCGGGCGCTCCAGGATGGCCGCTGGGACTTCCAGTCGGTGCTGTACACCGCGCTGGATCGGGAGCCGGAATTTGAGGCGCACGCAAAAGAGCTAGAAGCCGAGCGCGCTGCAGAATATCAGGCGGTAGGCGTTACCGTCGACGGCGGCGACTATTCTTATCAGGGGCGGCTGGTACGCGTTTTTCTGGACGTCGTCCAGCCCAACCGTTCTTTTTATCAGCTGGATATCAACCCCGCAGGGACGGTGGATATCCGGATCGTCCGCAACGCGGAGAACCAGATCACCGGCGTGGCCTATCTGACCGATACCGAGCTTGCCGAGTTCTTCGGCTATGAGGACGACGGCGTATAAACGTCCCGGGAATGCGCAGCCCGCCCAGCGACTGATTGAAATGCCGCCGGGCGGGCTGTTTCCGAGCCCAAACGATCGCTTTTCCCATCGAAAAGTGGTATGCCGGTTGCACAGTTTTCCAATCGTTATCAGGGGCTGCGTTGTATGCCGGCCCGGAGGGTTGGGAAGGGAAATCCAATTTGCGACCGACCCGATCGCCGATCTGGCCGCGCTGTGCAGCGACCTGCGGCGCGAGCTGTACGCCTGACACTTCCAGTCTTACTTTTTTCGCGCCCGGCGCTCCCCTGCTTGGCGCTGCATATCGCCATATGGCTATGGCATCCATGCGGCAAAACCGTCAGATGGTGTTTCAAAAGGGTGGCATTCAAATGAAGTGCATTTTCCACAATGATATCCGCGAAATGGCCATATGCTTGGCGGAGACGATAGACGCCATTGGCTTTGGCTGTATCCTTCCCGCTGCCAGGCGGGTACAGGACTTTCACCCGTTATTAGAACGTGCGCTCACCGGCCGCTCACTATAAGCAGGTCAGGCGGCATACCATAACGGCAGGGCAAACCACCTTTACACGATGCCAGCGCGCCTATGCCGTAGGGCAACGGGATTTATCCGGTAAGAGGCAAAGTAATTTATTCTCCCGGCCACGGGCCGGACGCCCCCTACTCCATGGTGATAAATCGCAGAATGCTTCTGAAATCCTTGTATCCGGCAGGGAAAGGATCGTCCGGAGGACAAAAAAGTGACCCCGCATCGCGAGATGCAAGGTCACTTTTTTTCTATGGCGTAGGCTAGGTGTTATTGCCCTGAACAAGCTAAATCACATTGCCCTACGACACCTGTGGCGGGGCTTAGCCGTTCGCGATCGCAGCCTGTGCCGCGGAGAGGCGAGCGATCGGCACGCGGAACGGCGAGCAGGACACATAAGTCAGTCCGACCTTATGACAGAACTCGATCGTAGACGGATCGCCGCCGTGCTCGCCGCAGATGCCGAGCTTGATATCCGGGCGGGTCTCGCGGCCCAGCTCAGCCGCCATCTTGACCAGCTTGCCAACGCCGGTCTGGTCGAGCTTCGCAAAGGGATCGTTCTCGTAGATCTTGCGGTCATAGTACGCGTCAAGGAACTTGCCGGCGTCGTCACGGGAGAAACCGAAGGTCATCTGGGTCAGGTCATTCGTACCGAAGGAGAAGAACTCCGCTTCCTTCGCAATCTCGTCCGCAGTCAGGGCTGCGCGCGGGATCTCGATCATGGTGCCGACCTTGTAATGCATGTCGGAACCGGCTTCCCGAATGATCGCGTCCGCGGTATCGGTAACGACCTTTTTCACGAACGCCAATTCCTTGACCTCGCCGACCAGCGGGATCATGATCTCGGGCACCATATCCCATTCCGGGTGCGCCTTCTGGACGTTCAGCGCAGCCTTGATCACAGCCTTGGTCTGCATCCGCGCAATCTCCGGATAAGTGACCGCCAGACGGCAGCCGCGGTGGCCCATCATCGGGTTGAACTCGTGCAGGCCCGAAATGATATCCTTGACCTGCGCAACGGTCTTGCCGGTATTCTTCGCCAGCAGTTCGATATCGGCCTCGTCGGTCGGTACGAACTCATGCAGCGGGGGATCGAGGAAACGGATCGTTACCGGGCAGCCTTCCATTGCAACATAGATCTTCTCGAAGTCGCTCTGCTGCATCGGTTCAAGCACATCAAGCGCCTTTTCGCGCTGCTCAACGGTATCTGCGCAGATCATTTCACGGATCGCCGGGATACGCTCCGGGTCAAAGAACATATGCTCGGTGCGGCAGAGGCCAATGCCCTCCGCGCCGAAGGTACGGGCCTGTGCGGCATCCGCCGGGGTATCGGCATTCGTGCGCACCTGAAGCTTGCGATACTTGTCAGCCCAAGCCATGACCCGGCCAAACTCGCCGCCGATGGAAGCCGCGACCGTCGGGATCAGGCCGTCATAGATATTGCCGGTCGAGCCGTCCAACGAGATCGCGTCGCCTTCGTGGTAGGTCTTGCCAGCCAGTGTGAACTGCTTGTTCTCTTCATCCATTGCGATCGCAGAGCAGCCGGAAACACAGCAGCGGCCCATACCGCGCGCAACGACCGCCGCATGGGAGGTCATGCCGCCGCGGACGGTCAGTATGCCCTGCGCCGCCTTCATGCCGACGATATCCTCCGGGGAGGTCTCGAGACGGACGAGGACGACCTTTTCACCGCGCGCAGCCCATTCCGCCGCGTCGTCCGCCGTGAATACGATCTTGCCAGCCGCCGCGCCGGGGGATGCCGGGAGCGCCTTGCCGATCGGCTCCGCGGACTTGATCGCAGCCGGGTCGAACTGCGGATGCAGCAGCGTGTCGAGCGAACGGGGCTCGATCATTGCGACCGCCTTCTTTTCGTCGATCATGCCTTCGTCAACGAGATCGCACGCGATCTTGAGCGCAGCCGCCGGGGTGCGCTTGCCGTTACGGGTCTGGAGCATGAACAGCTTTTCGTTCTCGACAGTGAATTCCATGTCCTGCATGTCGCGGTAATGGTCCTCAAGCTTGGCGCAAACGTCGGTAAACTGCTTGAACGCTGCCGGGAACTTCTCGCTCATCTCGCTGATCGGCATGGGGGTACGGACGCCTGCGACGACGTCTTCGCCCTGCGCGTTGGTCAGGAATTCGCCGAACAGGCCCTTTTCGCCGGTCGCGGGGTTACGGGTGAATGCAACGCCGGTACCGCAGTTATCGCCCATATTGCCGAAGACCATCGGCTGGACGTTGACGGCGGTGCCCCAGGAATAGGGGATATCGTTGTCGCGGCGGTAGACGTTCGCGCGCGGGTTGTCCCAGGAACGGAACACGGCTTTGATCGCGCCCATCAGCTGCTCGCGCGGATCGGACGGGAAATCGGAGCCGATCTTGGACTTATATTCTTCCTTGAACTGCATCGCCAGTTCCTTGAGGTCGTCCGCTGTCAGGTCAACGTCCTGCTGGACGCCCTTCTTTTCCTTCATCTGGTCGATCAGCTGCTCGAAATACTTCTTGCCGACCTCCATGACGACGTCGGAATACATCTGGATGAAACGGCGATAGCAGTCCCATGCCCAACGCGGGTTATTGGACTTCTTCGCGATCACGTCGACTACCTGTTCGTTCAGGCCAAGGTTCAGGATGGTATCCATCATGCCGGGCATTGAGGCGCGCGCGCCGGAGCGGACCGAAACAAGCAGCGGATTCTCCGCGTCGCCAAATTTCTTGCCGTTGATCTCCTCGATCTTGCCGATGTACTCGACGATCTGTGCCATGATCTCGTCATTGATCTGGCGGCCGTCCTCATAATACTGGGTGCAGGCTTCGGTGGTGATGGTGAAGCCCTGCGGTACCGGCATGCCGATATTGGTCATTTCCGCAAGGTTCGCGCCCTTGCCGCCCAGCAGTTCACGCATGTTGGCATTGCCTTCGGTGAACAGGTAACAATACTTCTTCATTTCTGAGAATTCCTCCGTTTCTTTTCACGAGCCCGCTGCGCGGGCTTGGCACATAAGGATTTTCATACAGTTTCACTCAACGCTTCCATTATATCATATTCATTATGACGATTCATTATGTCATTTTGACTTATTTTCAGCGTATTTTTTGTGCAATTTGACCATCGTGTAAAAGTCACGACAAAGAACCGGGCGTTTTTCAGGGCTTTCGACAAAAAAGCAGCCGTTGCGAGAGGAGGTGAGCGGCGGCGCAAACGTTTACTTCGAGACGCACGGCTCGACTGCCTTTCCATGCTCATGCCGGATATGCGTTCTGCTTTGACAGCCCCCTCCCCGAGGGGCTGTAGCCGAAGGCTGACGGAGGGAGTTGTCAGCGGCCAAAAAGGTTGACGCATGTCAAAATCCCGGGGATACTATTCTTGTGGAGACCCGCCGCCTTCGGACGGCCACGGAAAAAGACGGTTGCCCGACTCCTGCGAAAGCGGAGAGGAGGGGATGGTGCTAGCTCTCGCAGGAAATCTTCCTGAGAGGAGGCGGTACTTATCACGATTTCGATGATCGCTGATCTGTGCAGCATCGCGTCGTTCGCCTTGGCGATCTACGTGTTGTGGCGCGACAGCCAACGAATGAAGTAAGCCGTCTGCTGGTGACAGACGGCTTACCGCGTTCAGAGTAACCCTCTGAACAAATAAGAGCCTAAAGTTAGTGGCAACCGTTTTGGTCTCCACTCTTTAATT
Organism: uncultured Eubacteriales bacterium; assembly: GCA_910586105.1. GTDB lineage: Bacteria > Bacillota > Clostridia > Oscillospirales > Butyricicoccaceae > QXXE01. The sequence continues at coordinate 15,294 of CAJUGU010000022.1, forward strand.
TAATTATAGCAGGCTTGTGCTCGATTGTCAAATCGTTTTTCAAACCGAAATCCTTGGCTTTTGTCAAAAAAGGTTGACGCATGTCGAAATCCGGGGTATACTATTCTTGTGGAGACCCGCCGCCTTCGGACGGCCACGGAAAAAGACGGTTGCCCGACTCCTGCGAAAGCGGAGAGGAGGGGATGGTGCTAGCTCTCGCAGGAAATCTTCCTGAGAGGAGGCGGTACTTATCACGATTTCGATGATCGCTGATCTGTGCAGCATCGCGTCGTTCGCCTTGGCGATCTACGTGTTGTGGCGCGACAGCCAGAGAATGAAGTAAGCCGTCTGCTGCAACAGACGGCTTACGCTTGTTCTAGGCTAGCCTAGAACAAGCAAACATAAGTCACAAGTGAGCGGCAACCGTTCCGGTCTCCACTCTTTATTTTGATTATAGCAGGCTTTCCCCCGCTTGTCAAACCATTTTCCTGAAAAACCGCTTTTGTCAAAAAAGGTTGACTCATGTCAAAATCTGGGGTATACTATTCTTGTGGAGACCCGCCGCCTTCGGGTGGCGCTGCCGTCCTCGGACGGCCACGGAAAAAGACGGTTGCCCGACTCCTGCGAAAGCGGAGAGGAGGGGATGGTGCTAGCTCTCGCAGGAAATCTTCCTGAGAGGAGGCGGTACTTATCACGATTTCGATGATCGCTGATTTGTGCAGCATCGCGTCGTTCGCCTTGGCGATTTACGCGTTGTGGTGCAACAGCCAGAGAATGAAGTAAGCCGTCTGCTGCAGACAGACGGCTTACTGTTTCGGGGCTACGCTCCGAACGATAAGACATAAGCGAGCGGCAACCGTTCCGGTCTCCACTCTTTAATTTCATTATAGCAGGCTTTCACCCATTTGTCAAATCGTTTTTCCGCTGCGATCTGCGCGCGGCAGCGCTGCGAAAAAAAACAGAGGGCGCCCTTCGTTTCCGGAGGGCGCCCTGTTTGCTTTGGGGGATTTCTGCGGGATACCCGCAGTGCAGCTTTTCGCTGCTGGTTTTAAGGGGAGGCACCCCCTTTCGGGGGTGCCTCTTTGCTAGGGGTTACAAATCACTGAAGTGTGATTTGCAGGAATCATGCTAACTTACACACCAGCCGCATCAACAGACACCCAATCAGTTTCGCCGCCTTCGCAATAGCCGTTAGCCGTCCACTTAACCTGAATCTTACAGGAGGTGTCAAGTGCATTATGCAACTTGCTCGCATCCAGATCGAATTTCAGATTACCATTGCTGATATCGCTGCTATCGAATTTAGAAATCACAGCGTTTTCTTCATTGCCGGTCGATGTCTTAACAACAATAGTGAAGTCGTCTGCACCTACACCAGAAACCTGCCAGCCTGCTGTAGCAACCAGAGTCACCTTGCCGTCAGCGGTAGCAGTCGCGCTGGTAACAGCAGTAGCAGCCGCCACCGGCTTAACAATGACGTCAACATCCTTCTTAGCGCCGCTCGTTTTGTCGCGGAACGTCAACGTATACGTGCCAGCCTTAACGGTATTAGCAGCTACATCGCTAGCGCTGATCGTCACGGAGCCAGAAGTTCCGGACTTTGTTAACGGAATGGTAAACAGGGTGGCATTAGAAATCTCAATGTCGCCTTCGGGATTAGCGCCATTCACCTGTACGCTAAACGTCAGGTTCCAAGCCTCAGCAGCCTCCGGCATAGTGCTAGGCTTGTCGACAGTAAACTTGGTGTCGCCGATATCATACGGAACAACCTTGATTTCCTGTTCGATCGTGTTACCCTTATTGTCGGTGACTACGAGTTTCCACTCGTTATTTTCACCATTGTTAAAGGTGCCTGCGTTAAACTTGATTACGCCTGCAGTATTTGTATCCGGGTCACTCTGCTTAACGCCATCCTTGTAGAGCTCGATCTTTTCAACCACAGCGCCGTTGAATACTTCATACTTTACAGAGATGACAACATCTTGCAGGCCCTCCTTGTTCAGTTCAAATTCCCAACCGTCGACAGAGGTCAGAACGACATCGTCAGCAGCATCCGATTCGCCAAAGCGCTTGGTGTAGGAGAATACTGCAACTGCATCCTTGCCATTTAGCGCATCGCCCATTGCACCAGAATTAGTGTTCCATCCGTATACATACGGATCATCAGGCAGAAGCGAATCATTAAATACGCCAGTACCGGAAGTTACCTTCATAATTTCCTTATCAAAGGCAACATCCATTACAGCATACTTGTCAATAGCATTGCGGCTGCTGTTCTTGTTGGTAGACGATACGATCTTATCAGCGGTTGCCTCACTGATCTTCGGCTCATCAGTCATCTTGGTAAGACCAGTTGTCTTGTCACCAGACTGCAGGTACTCATAAGCAACACCTTCCATGACATCGCTCAGCTTGTTGCTAATGGTGTAAATATTTGTATCACCAGTTACATCAAAGCTACGCGGCCACTGTACGCTCGGGATGCTCATAAGCTCATCCTTAGATGCATAGCGGAGGATATTCTCAGCAGAATTGCCAGTAATAAATGCCGCTGTGCCAGCCTTCGCAACTTCCAAATCAATGCCAGCGCCAAGGCGAACAACTGCATAATCATCGCCCATCAAGCTGATAGTGCCATCCGGAGTCTCCACTGCTGTCATAACAATAACCCTCGTAACCTTGCCATCCGAATTCAGACTGATTTCGGCATACAAAGCATTGTTATTGATGTCAGCACGAACTTGTGTCAAACTGTCATACGGATAGACCCCATCCGTCTTCGGATCGTAGTAGTAGAACATCTTCGGCACGCCGCCTTCCTCTTCAACAGAGGTGAAGGTGCCAACCTTGCCTGCTACTGCACCATCAATCTCAAAGACGGTGTTCTTGCGGTTCTGAGCAGACGCATCGGTCATCAAAGCAACTACAGTATTCTTATTAAATTCATCGAAGTTCTCGATTGCCATAATCGCAGCTGTTGCATAGTTATTCTTGTCGATATCATATGCAACATTGTAAATCCGGCCGCCATTTATATTCGTCCTGTAAAGAGGAATATTGTATCCCGACGGAGCAGACGAAATATTAGTACCCGTAGCCAACGTAAGAACATTCGCTGCCGGGCTCGGAATCGAAATAGCCTTCAAATTAGCTGTAGTCGGTTCAATCGCCATTACATCATCTTCATCAGCCCATACTTCACCATCAGTATTGATCTGAACAAAGTTGGTGTCTGTGATGAATAAAACATCAGAATTTTTCAGATAAACATTGCCATTGAACGGCTTATTATTGAAGTCCGTAGCAGTACCAGTGAAACCTGTAACTGGATAGTCGTCACTGACCTGAACCACACCAGTGTTCGGCCAGTAAGTGAATTCATTCGCCTTGCTTTCGGTAATGCGTTGCAGCTTGGTGATGACTTCTTCAGAATCCATCCAATACTTATAGACCTGACCAACAACCAATTCCGGTGCAAGCCACTGATAGGAGTCGCTGCTGTAGAGCTGAACGGTCTTATCCGTAGCCTTCTTTGTATCCACATTGTACGCATTGTAATATCTGGTATTATTGATATTTCGCTTTTCGAGGAGGTTACCCCTCTCGTCATAAACAGTACCTACGATGTCGAGATCGAACGCTACTTCATATGCAGCAACAGTATTATCATCCAACTTTACCTTCAACGCTGCACGATCGCTACGCGCCTGAGTGACTTTCTGAGAACCATTTTCGGTCTCAAGGACTACCAGATAGCCCGTGTTGGTATCAGATTCCTCGAGCTTCACAATAAAGCCGTTTTCATCCAACCAAATTTCATAAGTACCTTCAAGGTCACTCTCGTCAAGGTTATTAGCTTCATTCTCGACGAGATCCCAACGGTCTTCCTCATCAGCCAGCTCGCGGACAACGCCGTCGAAGGTCATCTGCAACTCACCCTTGGTGGAAACCTTCGTCAGTTCAGCAATCTGGGAGCTGATTTTTTCAACATTGACGGTGACAACTTCGCCGTCTGCACTCTTGCTGTACGCACGGGTAGCGGTGATTTCAACAACATCGCCTTCCTGAATACCAGCGCAGTTGAACTTCAGCTGATCGTCGTCGATGTCAAAGTCAACTTCCTCGAGCTCGCCCTCAATGATGCCGCTGAAAGCGATGGTCTCGCTATCAATATCGGTGATTTCCGCATACTTACGAACGGTCTTAATACCGAAATCGATCTTACCATCAGAATCCCAGTCGACCAGACGATAGGAGTCGCCATCCTTGAAGTCGTAGTCGAAATCGTTGTCCTTGTCATAGAATGCAACGAGGTCAAAAGCAGAATACTCTTCGTTCGACAACTCCGTGTGGATGTAAGCCTTCTCATCGCGCTTCGGAGCATCCTCAATCATGAGGTTCGTAACCGCAACCAGTGCATCTTCTGCGTCAACAGTGCCACCAGAAACGGTCAGCTTGTCAGCGCCGTCTTCGCCGTCGCTAAGCTGCCAGTCGTAGCCGGTCTGGCCCTTAACAGTCTTAACAGCCTTGACAATTTCATCAACGCCGTTATGATCCAGCTCACCCCACAGCTCTACCTGATAACCAAGAATTGCAGACGGGTCACCTTCATAAATGAAAGTGATCGGAGCCCACTTTTCATTCTTGTCAACGTCGTCAGCGGAGACTTCGTTGCCAATATCACTGATCGGATAAGCGGTGTAAGTGTTGACAGCGTCGCGGGCATCAACGCCAACTACTACCCAAGTGTGCGCGAGACACTTGTCGCCGGTAGTGAACTCGTTCTTATACCGTTCAACATATGTCTCATCGTTATCCTCGTCGGTGTGCTCCACGCGAGCAAGGCGGTCAAGGCCGAACACCTTTTCAGCGATAGTGACGTTCGTATGCTCGTCAGCCGCCTGATAGATGTTCTGCTGCTTAGCATACTCGTCATAATCCGCGAACAGCGCATTGTAGATCATCATAGCGTCCTCGCCGCGGAGCGCGTCAGAGGTCGCAACTACGTTTACGTTGTCCAGGATGCCTTCCTGCTGAGCACGCGCAATGTTGCCCATCGGGAAGGAGAGCGGGTTTGCAGCACTGTCGTAACCGAGAGCGCGGGTGATCATGGCGATGAACTCACCGTCGGTGATCGTGCGCATCGGGCTGTAAGTGCCCAGCGAAGTGCTGGTGCCCTGCGTGATGCCCATGATCGCGCAGTAAGCAACCGCGCTCTCATAGTAGGCGTCCTTCGGGACGTCCGTGAAGTTCGATGCACCGGCATACTTGCTGGGCATCGTCTCGCCCGTAAGCATACGAGCGATCAGGCAAGCCGCGTCGGCGCGAGTGATCGTCTTATCGACGCCAAACGAACCGTCCGGCATGCCTGCGATAATCCCGAGGTCGGACAGCAGGGTCACAGCTTCGCTGTAATCCGAACCGGCCGGTACATCGGAATATACCGCCGCACCAGCGAACATCGTGAAGCACATCACGAATGCTACTGCCAGTGCAAGAACCTTTTTAAGATTCTTCATTGGAATTCTTCCTCCTTTAATTTTTTCCAGAGAGCCACCCCCTCATTTTGTTCGGGGACGACCCCCTCGGTACGCTGTTCATTCTAACAGGATGTTTTTTCAAAATCAATGGTTTTCCCGTTTGTGTAACACAACCGTAACGGATTGTTCAATATTTCATCTCTTTCGTGACATTTCATCCGTTTATAAGTCACAAAAGTTATCTAATTTGTGACACCTTCGATTTTAATAACCCGTCTTTTACACTATCTAATCATCGTTTTAACACCAAAAATCCCGCCCCCTTACGGGGACGGGCAAACGTTTCGCGGCTCCGCAGCCGGCCGGCCAAAGGCCGAGCCGCCGCGCGGGCTTCATTTGGGGAACACAAGCCACATCACGCCAAAGATCACCGGCTGGTGCAGCAAATAGATCGGCAGCGAACGCCTGCCAAGCGCGGCCAGCACGGGCGCGCGCCATTGCAGCACCCGTCCGGCGGTCTCGGAACGCAGGCACAGCTGATAGCAATAAAACCCGCAGGCATACAAAAACAGCCACGGCAGCAACGGGAAATAATCCGCCGACCAAAACCCGGGGCCGGGGAACCCGAACGGGAACAGCCACGCCGTCTCATATAGCGGCGCGGGCAGCGGCGCAAGCCAATGGCCTTCAAACCCCAGCCAACCATATTGGATGTCCCTTGTCAGTACGAACAGCGCCGCCGACGCGGCAAGCCCCCAACCGGCGGGCACGCGCTCCAGCAGCGGCTTTGCAAAATGCGCCAGCAGCATCGCCGCCCCCAAAAAGCTCAGCACGCCCCAAACGATCCGTTCGGAAGGCAGGAACACCGCCGTGAACGCGGTCAATCCCAACCCGCACGCCGAGACCAGCAGGCCGCGCCGCAGGTTGCTGCGCGAAAGCGCGGACGAAAACCCGCCGATCAGGATAAACAGCCAGCACGCCGCCTGCTGGACGGGATACAGGCGCAGCGTCCAACCGAACGGGTTGCCGAAAATATACCGCACATTATAAAATGCGTGGTAAACAACCATCAGCACGATCGCAAGCCCGCGCAAACTGTCGATCATATACAGTCTGCCGGGGTTTTTTGTAAAATTCTTTGGCATGGGAATGCGCTCCTCTCAACTGGACAAGCCGACGAAAACAGGATATACTAAAAGGCAGGGGGACCCTGTCCCACTTTTGGGACGCAGCGGCGGTCAGCCCGCGCATGCGCCCGCTTCCTTTCAGTATACCATACTTTCCACGAAAAGGAGACCCCGAATGGATAAAATCACCCGCATCCCGCTTGCGCCGGGCATGCGTTTGACCTGTATCACGACCCAAAAATTCAAGACCGCCGTTTTCAGCGCCAGCCTGATCCTGCCCCTGGGCGGCAAAGACGCTTCCGCGCTGGCGGCGCTGCCATATGTCCTGCGGCGGGGCACGGCGGGATATCCGGACCTGCACGCCGTCAACCTCGCGCTCGACCGGTTATATGGCATGCGGATCGAAGCGGCGGTGCGCGCCCGCGGCGAAGCGCTCGCGATCGGGCTGATCGCCGACGTGACGGACGAAGCCTACAGCGCCGCCGGGTCGACGGCCCGCGCGGCAAAGCTGCTCCTGTCCTTTTTGACCGAGCCGCGGATCGACGGCGGCGCGTTCTGCGAAGCCTTTGTCCGCGGCGAGGCGGAAAACCTTGCCGACCGGATCGCCGCCCGTAAAAACGACCTGCGTTCGTGGGCGCTGCGCCGCCTTTGGGAGCTGATGTGCGCCGAAGAGCCGTATGGCTGCGACGAGCTGGGCGACGCGGAAAGCGCCCGGGCGCTGACCCCGGAACGGCTTTGGCAGGTCTATCAGGACGTGCTGTCGGCCGCGCCGGTCGAGCTGTTCTATTGTGGGTCGCAGCCGCCGGCAACGGTCGAAGCCGCTTTCCGCGCCGCGGCGCCGCAGCGCGGGGACAGGGGCTTTTCCATGCCCGGAACCATCGTTTTGGCCGCGCCGCCGCACGGCGAACAGCGGTTCGAGGAAACGCTGCCGGTGAAGCAGGGCAAGCTGAGCCTTGGTTTCCGCACGGGCGTGACCAGCAGCGATCCCCGGTACCCGGCGCTGCTGCTGGCGAACGCGGTCTTTGGCGGTACGACCAGCTCGCGGCTGTTCCGGCACGTGCGCGAAAAGCTCTCGCTTTGCTACTATGCATCCAGCAACTGCTACCGCTCCAAGGGACTGCTGTCCGTCGCTTCCGGCATTGATAACGCAAACGCAGAGGTCGCCCGGGCGGAGATCCTCCGCCAGCTGGCCGACCTGCAGGAGCACGGCGCAACGCCGGAGGAACTGACGACGGCGCGGCGTTCGCTGCTGGCCAGCCTGCGGGCAATGGCGGACAGCCCGCTGTCGCTGGAAGCCTTCTGGCTCGACCAGTCGATCGCGGGGCTTTCGTGGCCGGTCGAAACGCTGGCGGAACAGGTTTCCGCCGTCACGCCGGACGAGCTGCGGGAAGCCGCCCGCAGCATCGTGCTCGATACCACATTCTTTTTAAGGGGGACGGCAAAATGAAGGTCGAGTTTTCACGGGTGCGGGAATCCGTGCATACCGCCACGCTGCCGAACGGGCTGCGCATTTCGTATTTGGAAAAACCGGCGTTTTCTAAAAATTTCGCCATCCTTGCGACCGATTTCGGTTCCTGCGACGCGCATTTTACGGTGGAGGGCAAGGCCTGGGATCTCCCGGCGGGCGTCGCGCATTTTCTGGAACATAAAATGTTCGAGGACGAGGACGGGAACGCCCTGCAAAAATTTGCGGCGGCGGGCGCGTCGCCGAACGCCTTCACCAGCCGCACGACCACGGCCTATCATTTTACCTGCACCGAAAACTTCGCGGAAAATTTCGAGCTGCTGCTGCGGTTCGTCTTCACCCCCTATTTTACCGGGGAAAACGTCGCGAAGGAACGCGGCATCATCGCGCAGGAGATCGGGATGCTGGACGATACGCCGGGCTGGCGGGTCTACGGCGGATTGTATGAAGGGTTATATCGGGAGCATCCGATCCGCGAATCGATCGCGGGGAGCTGCGAATCGATCGCGGAGATCACGCCGGAACTGTTATACGCCTGCCACCGGGCCTTTTACGCGCCTGCGAATATGGCGCTTGTCGTCTGCGGGACGGCGGACCTGGACACGCTCTGCGAAACGGCCGAACGGCTGACGCCAAAGGCTTCGCCGGTCAAGCCGGAACGGCGCTACGGCAAACGCTCGGACGCCGCCTGCCAGCCCGAGGTGACGCGGCGGATGCAGGTCTCGCGCCCGCAGGCGCTGCTGGGGTTCCGCGACCGTCCGCTTGCCGAAGGGGAAAGCCCCTTGCGGCGGCAGCTGTTGGGGGATCTTTGCTGCCGGTTGCTCAGCGGCCCGGCTTCGGCGCTGTACGCGCGGCTGTTTTCCGACCGGCTTATCACGCGGAATTACGATTCGGAATATTCGATCTTCCCGGAAGGCGCGGTCTCGGTCTTCGGCGGGGAAACGTCCGACCCGCACGCCCTGCGGGAAGCCCTCGAAAACGGGGTGCGCGCCTGCGCCGCCGGGATCGAAAAGACGGAGTTTGAACGCACGCGGAACGCCTTGCAGGGCGCGTGGCTGCGCGTATTGGACGACCCTGCGGCCTATGCCCAGCAGGAAGCCCGGGCGCTGTTCCGGGGCGAGCATTACGCCGCTTTCGCCGGCCGGCTGGACGCGCTAACCGAAGCCGACGCCCTCGAAATGTTCCGCCGCTGGAAGGCGTCGTCGCAATCCATCATCCTCCCGCTGGAATAACCGGCGGGCAGGCAGGCCTTCCGGACTACCCTTGATTGGAGGTATGATTTATGACCAATGTGATCGCATTCCCCGCCCTCGGGCTGGAATTCACGCTCAACCGCGTCGCCTGTTCCCCGTTCGGGATCAATATTTACTGGTACGGCGTGATCATCGCCGTCGGCTTCCTGCTCGCGGTCGTCTATGCCAACCGCCGGATCGTGGAGCTGGGGTTCAACAGCGACCTGTTGTTTGACAGCCTGCTGTGCGCGATCCCCTGCTCGATCATCGGCGCGAGGCTTTATTACGTCGCCTTCCGCTGGGATTATTACGGCGCGCATTTGAACGAGCTGTTCAGCACCCGCTCGGGCGGCATGGCGATCTATGGCGGCGTGATCGGCGCGCTGCTTGCCGTGGCGCTGTATGGGCGTTATCGGAAGCTCAGCATCCCCGCAATGTTCGATGTCGCCGCGCTCGGGCTGTTGATCGGGCAGCTCGTCGGACGCTGGGCGAACTTCATCAACGCCGAAGCCCATGGCGGCGAGACCGATTTTTTCCTCGGCATGACCATCAACGGCAGCGCGCCCGTGCATCCTACGTTTTTGTATGAATCCCTTTGGAACCTGCTCGGGTTTATCCTGCTGCATCGTATTTCCAAGCGGTTTTACCGCTTCCGCGGCCAGCTCTTCCTGAGCTATCTGCTGTGGTACGGCGCGGGCCGCTTCTGGATCGAAGGGCTGCGCACGGACAGCCTGTACCTCGGTTCGACCGGGCTGCGGATCTCGCAGCTGGTATCCGCCGCAGCGGTCGCAGCCGGAGGCGTACTGCTCGCCCTTTGCCTGCGGCGCGGCGTGCAGACCCTTGAGCAGCTTTGGGATCCCCACGCCGACCCCCGCGCCCAACGCGCGCCGCAGCCGTCCGCCGGGAATGCTTCCAATAGCGCTTCGCATGAAAAATGACCCTTGTCCCCACCGGGGCCGAATATTGAGGAGGAATATTGTATGAGTGCAACCATCATCAGCGGGAAAACGATTTCCGCCAAGCTCCGGCAGGCCGTGAAGGCGGAAGCCGACGCGCTGCGCGAACAAGGCATCGTGCCCGGTTTAGCCGTGATCCTTGTCGGCAACGACCCCGCAAGCGCGATCTATGTCCGGAATAAGGAAAAAGCCTGCGCGGAATGCGGGTTTTACAGCGAAAAGTACGAGCTGCCCGCCGAGACCTCGCAAGCGGAGCTTTTGGAGCTGATCGAAAAGCTGAATCAGGATCCGAAGGTACACGGTATCCTTTGCCAGCTGCCGCTCCCGGAACAGATCAGCGAAGACGCGGTCATCCGTGCGATCCGCCCGGAGAAGGACGTCGACGCCTTCCATCCGGCGAACGTCGGGCATATCATGATCGGCGATCATGATTTTGTGCCCTGCACCCCGGCGGGCGTTATGGCAATGCTGGATGAATGCGGGATCGATCCCGCCGGGAAGCATTGCGTCGTGGTCGGCCGTTCTAACATCGTCGGGAAACCCATGAGCATGCTGCTGCTGCACCGGCACGGCACCGTGACGGTCTGCCATAGCCGGACGAAGGATCTTGCCGACGTCTGCCGCTCGGCGGATATCTTAGTTGCGGCGGTCGGACGCGCCGGGTTCATCACCGCCGATATGGTGAAGGAGGGTGCCGTCGTGATCGATGTCGGTATCAACCGCACGCCGGAAGGGAAAGTCGTCGGCGATGTCTGCACCGCCGAGGTCGCCGAGAAAGCGGCCTGGTTGACCCCCGTCCCGGGCGGCGTCGGCGTAATGACCATTACGATGCTGATGCAGAACACCTTGAAAGCGGCGAAAAAACAGGCGGCCGGTTGATCAGGCGCAGCGGCCGGTTTGGCTTGGCGCGAGGATTGACGCCGGTTGGCGCGGGTTTTATCCATCCCGAAACAGCATGCCCCGGACGATGTGCAGAAAACGGCACATCGTCCGGGGCATGTTTTCATATGGATCGTGCTTTTGCGGAATCCGCCGTCCGGGCGCGATAAGCCCGCCGTGGCAAGGCAACCTTGTCAAGGCGTCCCCTCACCGATCCTGAAAGATCCAGTCGACCCATTCCTCGCGGGTGATCGCATAGCAATCGTTATCATGCAGGCTGCCATCCGAAAGCGTCGCCGCCCGTTTGAGGGTACCCTCATAACGGAAGCCGCATTTTTCAAGCACCCGCCTGCTGCTGACGTTCCACGGGTAGGCATAGGCCGAAATGATCGACAGCCCCCGGCGTTCAAAGGCATGCCGCAGGACCGCCTGCACGGCCTCGGTCATGTAGCCTTTCCCACGGCAATCTTCATTGAGCGCATAGCCGACCGACCGCGCCCGTTCATACTCCCGTTTGAAATCGTGCATCAGCCCGATTGACCCGACCAGTTTTCCGGTATCCTGCCGCACGATGCCCCATATGCTTTCTTTTCCGATATACACCGACTCCAACAGGTGACGCGTTTCCTCCTGCGTCCCGTGCGGCATCCAGCCCGCGCTTGGCTTGGTAGAATCCATAAAGCAATCGTCAAGGTCTGCCAGCGTCAGCGTCCGCAGCATCAGCCGCTCGGTCAAAATTCGATTCATTCAGCTCCCTTTCTGCGCTCCCCTGCGCAAAGTTGATAAACCGTTCTCCATCAGCCGGACGGCATCGCACTGCCGCCGCGTTCCCACTGCGTTCGACCGCTCACTTCAAAAGGTTCTTGTCCAGCCTGCGCCGCGCTTCCAGCCGGTAGATCCGGCAGCCCTGCGCGGCAAAACGTTCTTCGTACTCCGTTGTCACGTTGTCAAAATCGCTGCCGTGCAAATCCAGCGAAATATTTTGCAGCAGCCAGCCATACTGGCAGATCTCGCCCAGCGACCACTCAAACAACCGCTGGTTGTCCGTCTTAAAATAGACCGCCCCATCCTCGGACAGTATCTGGTCATAGACCGCGAGGAAGGCGCGCCAGGTCAGCCTTCGTTTGCGCTGGCGGTTGGGCGGCCAGGGGTCGGAAAAATTCAGGTAGATCAGGTCAACCTCGCCGGGCTCGAAGATCTCCCCCAGCGCCGCCGCGTCGAAGGACAGGAACCGCAGGTTTGGCAACCGGGCTTCCATTGCCTTTTCCGCCGCCATGATCAGCGCGCCTTCTTCCCGCTCGACCGCCAGGAAACAGACCTCCGGGTTCCGGCGCGCCATTTCCAGCGCAAACCGCCCTTTCCCGCAGCCGATTTCCAAATGCAGCGGGCCGCCGCTGCCAAACATTGCCCGCCACTGCCCGCGCAGCGCGCGGGGGTCGCTGATCAGCACCGGCGCACAACGCTCCAACCTTGCCGGCAGGTTCTTTTTTTTCCGCATCCGCATTGCGCTCCGCACCTCCGCACGCTTGAGTTAAATTCAAGTGATACCATATTATATCGAGAATCCTGCCGGATTGCAAGCCAAAAATGTTCATTTACCGGAGAAATCTCCGTTTTTTGTGCAAGCGCATAAAATGCCTGTGCCGTTTTGCGGCGAATTTGACTTTTCCCCGCAATCGAACTATAATAAAGGGGTTGGCGAAAGCCCCTTGCGATGGGGCCGCCGCCGTTTTCCCCGGCTTTGACGACCTTAATTTTTTGATACAAAAAGGAGAACCGGAATATGTTTGAACGTACCAGTGGCGTGCTCATGCACATCACCTCCCTGCCGTCGCCGTATGGCATCGGCTCGCTGGGCGCGGACGCGCGCGCCTTTGTCGATTTCCTCCGCGACGCCGGGCAGCGCTATTGGCAGGTGCTGCCCCTTGGACGCACCGGCTTCGGCGCGTCGCCTTATCAATGCTTTTCCGCAGCGGCGGGCAACCCGCTGCTCATCGACCTCGACACCCTGGTAGAAGACGGCCTCCTGACCCCCGGGGAAGCGCGGGGCGCCGATCCGCACGGCTCGCCCGATCAGGTGGATTTTGAAGCGGTGGAAGAACTGCGGTTCCCCATCCTGCGCAAGGCCTTCGCCCGCGTGACCCCCGAGCTTCAGGAAAAGATCGACGCCTACGCCGAGACGCAGGCCGAATGGCTTCCCGGCTACGCCCTGTTCATGGCGCTGCGCGAGGAGCGGTTCGAGGGCGTCGCCCTCTGGGAATGGCCGGACGAAGATATCCTGCTGCGCAAGCCCAAGGCGCTCGCCGCCGCCCGCGAAGCGCTCCGGGACGAGATCGCGTTCCGTACCTTCCTGCAATATGAATTCCATGTACAGTGGCAGGCCCTGCGCTCCTACGCGCATCAAAACGGCGTGCAGATCATCGGCGACATCCCGATCTATGTTTCCCCCGATTCGTCCGACGTTTGGGAAAACCCCAGGTTCTTCAAGCTCAACAAGGACTTTTCGCCCAAGAAGGTCGCAGGCGTACCGCCCGATTATTTTTCCGCGACCGGCCAGCTCTGGGGCAATCCGGTGTACGATTGGAAGGCGCTCGAAAAGGACGGTTACAAGTGGTGGATCTGGCGGATGCGTCAAAATATGGAGCTGTACGATGTGGTGCGGCTCGACCATTTCCGCGGGTTTGAATCGTATTGGGAGGTCGACGCAGGCGAAGAGACCGCCGTCAACGGCGAATGGAAAAAAGGCCCGGGCATGAAGCTGTTCCGCGCGATCGAGGCCGAGCTTGGCGAGGTGAAGATCATTGCCGAAGATCTCGGCATCATCACCGACGAAGTGCGCAAGCTGCTGGATGAATCCGGCTTCCCGGGGATGCGCGTCATGATCTTCGGCTTCAATTCGTGGGAGGACAACTGCCACCTGCCGCATAACTATGTCCCCAATTCCATCGTGTACACCTCCACCCATGACAGCCAGACCATTTGCGAGCAGATCATGGACCTGTGCCGCCCGGAGGACGCGGACTTTGCCCGCGATTACATCCGCTGGGACGGCAAGGAGCCGCTGGCCTGGGCGGCGATTAAATCGGTATTCTTCTCCCCGGCGGCGATCGCAATGACCCAGATGCAGGACGTTTTGAACCTGGGCGCGGACGCGCGTATGAACGTCCCGGCGACGCTCGGCGGGAACAACTGGAAATGGCGGATGCGCCGCGAAGGTATGAACGGCGAGGTCGCGTCCTTCCTGCGCCGCGCGACCGTGACCAGCCGCCGCCACAAGCCCTATCAGCTCACCCCGGAGGAGCGGGCCGAGCTGGAAGCCGACGCAGCGGCGGAAGCCGGGACGGACGAAGATGCGTCCGAGGCCGCCGAAACGGAGGCAAACGCATGAAGCGTTATCAGGCCGCCATTTTTGACCTTGACGGCACGCTGCTGAATACCCTGGGCGACCTGTGCGGCGCGGTGAACGCCGGTCTTGCCGCACGGGGATATCCGCCCATCGACGAGGAACAGACCCGGCAGCGGGTCGGGAATGGTATCCGTAACCTGATCCTCCGCAGCCTGCCCGAAGGGACGGACGACGGGACGATCGACGCCTGCCTTGCCGACTTCCGCGCCCATTACGAAGCCCATTTGCAGGATCGCACCCGTCCCTATCCCGGGATACCGGAGCTGCTGCGCGCCCTGCGGACGCAGGGCGTGAAAACGGCGGTACTCTCGAATAAATACGATCCCGCGTCGAAGCGGCTGATCGCGTCGTTTTTCCCCGGGCTGGTCGACCTGACCTTCGGCGAACGGGAAGGCGTCCCGCGCAAGCCCGACCCCACTTCGGCAAAGGAAGTGTTGGAAACGCTCGACGTCCCGGCGGCAGAAACGCTTTATATCGGCGACAGCGGCGTCGATATGCAGACCGCGAAAAACGCCGGGCTGACCGCGGCGGGCGTGACCTGGGGCTTCCGCAGCCGCGAGGTATTGCTGGAAAACGGCGCGGATTTCCTTGTCGACCACCCGGCGCAGCTGCTGGCTCATTTCGTACAGCCGGAAACGTTAGGGAAGGCTTTCACCGGACGCGGGTTCGGATTCACGTATTTTGAAACGGCGGCGGACGCGCTGGCCTATCTGAAAGGCGTCTGCAAAGGCAAAACCGCCGGGTTTGGCGGTTCCATGACCCTGGAAGAGCTGGGCGCGTATGACGCGCTGCGGGAGTCCGGGGCTGTGCAATGGCATTGGCGCGGCGATGTGCCCAGCGTAGCCCCGGAGGTGTTCGTTACTTCGGCGAACGCGCTGGCGCTGACCGGCGAGGTCGTAAACATCGACGGCAACTGCAACCGGGTCGCGGCGTCGATGTACGGCTCGGGCGATGTGTATTTTGTATGCGGGCTGAATAAGCTGGCGCCCGATCTAGCTGCGGCGGTCGACCGCGCCCGGAATATCGCAGCGCCCCGCAACGCGCAGCGCCTGAACCGGAAAACGCCCTGCGCCGTCGATGGCAAATGCCATGACTGCCGTTCCCCGGAACGGATCTGCCGGGCGCTGACCGTGCTGCTGGTGCCCTCCAACGGGATCAAGCGTACCGAGATCGTCTTGATCGGGGAACCGCTGGGTTATTAACCCCGCAGCGTCATACCCGGCGGACGATCCGCGGGAACGGAATTGAATAAAACGTGCGGGAGCTTCCAGCGGGAGGCTCCCGCTCTTTTTTATCCGGCGGCAGGATTTCCCTTGACAACCATTGGACTGCGGTCTATAATAAACGCATAACAAACCAAAAAGGTTATTGACGCAAATCCATGTTCCGGGCCGGTTTTCAGCGCCGCGTCCGGAAGCGCATGGAGACCGGTCAATCAGGAGGGACACGATGAAACGGAAACGGCTTTCCAACACGGAAGACGAAATGATGAACCTGCTTTGGCAGGAAGGCCGGCCGCTGACCAGCCTCGAGCTGGCCGAACTTGCAGGCGACGGGCGATGGAGCAGCAGCTACATCCAGAAAATGCTCGCCGGACTGCAAAAAAACGGTTATGTGGAGGTTTGCGGCGTGCAGCGGGACAAAAACCACTACCTGCGCCAGTTCCGCGCCTGCATGACCAAGGAAGAATACGTTGCCGAAATGATCGAGCGCGAAGGGCTGGACGCCGCCGCGATCGCACGGGTCGCCGTTGCGCTCGTGCGGAAAAAACGCGCGCCCGGCCAACGCCATCCGGAGCTGCTTGACCAGCTGGAAAAGATGCTCGCGGATTACGGGCAAGACGGCGGGGAGGGGTGACCCATCATGCAGGTTTCCGCCTTTGGGGCGCTTTGGACGGCGGCAGGGGTTGGCGTACTGCTCTCGCTTGCCGGTCTGCTGTGGAAGGCGGCGCGGCGGAGCCCGGCCAGCCGCACCTTCGCGGCGGCGATCCTGTACGCGGCCTGCCTGCTGTGCGCGCTGTATCCGGAAAGCCTGCCCGCGCTGCTCCGGGGACCGGGGCCGCAGGACCCGCTGTATCAGGCGCTGACCGCCGGGCGATGGCAGATCGGCGGATGGACGGTCTCGCCCGGCGCGGCGTTGGCGGTCTGCTGGCTGACCGGCTCCGGGCTGCTGCTGGCGCGGTATTTGCTCCGTTATCACCGCGCGGCCCGCGCCGTCCGCAGGTATGCCGTCCCGGCGGATGAGCGGACGCAGCGGCTGCTCATCCGGCTCGGGCAGGAGCGGGAACGCCCGCTCCGGGTCTCCGCCTTCACGCTGCGCGGCATTGATACGCCGTATGGCTTCGGAATCCTCCGCCGGCGCATCCTGCTTCCGGAAATCGATTACCCCGAAGCGGAACTGCGCTGTATCCTGCGGCATGAATATACGCATTTCCTCCGGCGCGATACTCTGCTGCGGCAGCTGGCGCTGCTGTTGGGCATCCTATATTGGTGGAGCCCGGCGGCGTATCTGCTGGGGGACGCGCTGGAACAGGCGGCAGAACTGCAATGCGACGCTGCGGCAACGCGGCACATGGACAGGCAGGGGCGGCTCACCTACCTGCGGGCGGTGATGAAGACCCTGAAAGCAGACGGGCAGCAGCCCGCAGAAGCGGGCTGCGAGGGCCTGCGGGAACGCTTTGCCGCAGTGCTCACAGGCGGCGAAGGCGGCGGGCCTGCCCCATGGACACAAGGAGGCGGCAGAATGGTAAAACGGTCATGGCTTTATTTAACACGGAAATATAAGCGCAGCATTTTGCTGCTGCTCCTGCTGTTTGCGATCTCGTTCAGCGTGTCGGTCGGGATCTGCGTCTGGAACAGCATCAACCGGACAACGCACGAGATCGAGCTGACGCTTGGCACAGGCTTCCGGCTCAAGGTGCCATCCTTTTTCCGGAGCGACCCGGCCTACAGCCGGGAGGTCACGGGCGCGCACGGCGAAACCACGCTGGAATATGCAGGGCCGAAGCTGGATGATACCATCGTGGAAGAGATCCGGAAGCTCGACGGGGTCGCACAATACGATGCAGAGCTTACGTCCTATGTGGTGTTCGAGAGCGGGAAGCTGTTCCCCGGACTATTCACATGGGCATATAACACTTGGGATATGAGCTTGCACGCCGAAGGCGATACGATCGAAAAGCAGGATGTTTGGGCACGGGAAACGACGGTATACGGCCATACGGATACCGCGCTCAGCGATCCTTTCCGGACGGGTTCCTTTTCCTTGGCCGAGGGGCGGCATATCACGGAGGGCGACCAGTGGAAGGTGCTGATCTCGGACAAACTCGCAGAGATCAACAGCCTTCAGGTTGGAGACCATGTCGCCGTTTCCCTGCGGGAAGGGCTTGGCGGATACCCTGATTTTTTCAACATCGTAGGCGAAATGAAAACGCTTGAGATCGTCGGGATATTCCATGTAAACGGCTTTCAGCCCGAATCTGATTGGGTCGCCGAACACGATAGCACCTACAACTACCTGCTCACCGACCTGGGGACGGCGATCTATTTTGATCAAGCGGCCAAAGTCATGCAATATGGCAGCCCGCGCGACTCCATCCTGTATGAAAACCTCACCTTCTTTGTGGAGGACCCGGCCAGCCTTGACGCAGTTATGCAGGCAGTCCGGGAACTGGATACGATCGACGTATCCAAGCTCGATTTTGCGGCGGACGACACGATGTATCAATCGACCGTCGGGCCGCTGCATTCAATCCGCAATCTGGTCGTGGGCCTGGCTGCGGTCATTGCCGCAGGCGGCGCGGCGGTGCTTTGCATCATTTTTACGATGTGGGTGCGAAGCCGCCAAAAGGAGATTGCGGTTTACCTGTCAATGGGATTCCGGAAAACGTCCATTATCGGGCAGTTCGTGCTGGAAGCGGCAATCGTCGCGGTTGCGGCGGGCGCGCTCTCGTTTGCGGCCTGCCAGCAGGTCCCCGGCCTGATCGGCAACCGGATGCTCGCATCCGCCATTGAAAACGCGCAGCCGCAGGAACAGGAGATCACCCGGGAGGAAATCCATCAGGCGGCAATGAGCGGAGCGGTCGGCCAGCTCTATCGCTATGAAAGCGGCGATTATGCCGGCCCGGAGCACATCGACTTTACCTTCCGCGCAGCGGACTTTGCCCTGCTGCTGTTGTTGGAACTGCTGACTATTACCGGCGCGGTCTGTAAAGGCGGAGCCTTCCTGTTCCGCTTGCAGCCGCGGCAGATCCTGACGGATTTCCGATAGTCCGATAGGAGGAGGGAGAACGGATGCCGACCACAAAACGCGCTTGGCTTTATGTCACACGCCGCCGGAAACGGACGGCGCTGCTGTTCCTGCTTTTCGTGGTGCTGACGACGGGCGGCCTGCTGGGCTTCATGCTATATGCCGCCAGCGTGGACGCCGTAGAAGCGCTACGAGGCAGCATCGGCGGTTATCTGACCATCCACGCCGGGGACGGCGGCGCATGGGCGGATGAAGCGCTGCTGGAACAGGTCAAAACGCTGGAGGATATCCGCGCATATAACGGCGTGGACACCAGTTATTTGTATTGCGAAGGACTTTCGCTGGTACCGGCGCGCTGGTACGGCACGGGCGCGGTCGGGGAATCTATGCCCAGGTTTATCGGCTGCACGGATACGGCGCTGCACGAACGGTTCCTGTCGTCCAGCTTCCAGCTGGCGGAGGGGCGGCAGATCGGACCGGACGACGAAGGCAAAGCAATGGTATCCAAAGACATCGCGGAGATGAACGGGCTGGCCGTCGGCGATACGCTCGCCGCGGAGGTCGTTCCCGGCGTCCGGGACTGGCCGGAGGAAGCGGCGGGCTTCCGGATCGAGTTCGAGATCGTCGGGATTTATGCCGCGACGCGCAGCGAACCGGTCACGCCGACCATGGAAGAATGCGACTTGCAGGAAAACATCGTTTTCATGGATATCCAATCGGCGAAGCGGATGCAAAGCGCAAAATCCCCCAACCTGACCGGTAAGGGTTTTCGGTATGGGTCGGGTATCATGCTGTTCCCGAACGACCCGGCAAAAATGGCGGAGAACATAGAACGGATGAAGCGGCAGGTCAACGCGGACTGGGACAACCTGCTTATTTTTGAAAACAGCGCGGCCTATCGGCAGGCGGCTCCATCGATCCAGAGGGCCGGGACGTTCAGTCTGCTGCTGTTAGCGGTTTTGTCTGCGGTCAGCATTGGGGTGCTGTCGCTGACCCTGACGCTGTGGACGCGGGAACGGCTGGCCGAGATCGCGATCCTGATTTCCCTGGGCATTTCCCGCCGGGGTATCTGCGGCCAGCTGATGCTGGAAAATTATTTGATTGCGGCGCCGGCGTTTGCTGGTTCTTTGGCGGTGGCCGCAGTGCTTTCCGGAAGGGTCGGCAGCCTGCTTGGCGGCGCGGCGGGAGAAGTGACGCTCAGCGCCGTACAGGCGGCGAGCGTGCTGGCGTGCGCGGCTGCGGCGATACTGGTCAGCGTCCTGCTGGCTGCTCTGGCGATCCTGCGGAAGAAACCGAAAGCGATCCTGACGGATCTGAGTTGATTGGAGGGAGCGGAATGGCAGTCCTGACGACATGCGATCTGGCGTATTTTTATTACAGCGACCGGGTCATTTTTGAACATCTCAATTTGGAATTTGAGCGCGGAAAGGTGTACGTGATTTTGGGCGCCTCCGGCAGCGGGAAAACCACGCTGCTGTCGCTTCTCGGCGGGCTGGATATACCGAAGGAGGGTTCGATCCGGTTTGACGGGCATGACATCGCAGAAATGGGGCTGGAAGCCTACCGGCGGCAATGTGTTTCGTTTGTGTTCCAGAATTATAATTTGATCGAATATATGACGCCGCACGAAAATGTACAGCTCGCCGATGCGCACGCATCGACGGAGACCTTGCGGCAGGTCGGTTTAACGCCGGAGGAAATCGAGCGGAATGTGCTCCGGTTGTCGGGCGGGCAGCAGCAGCGGGTCGCGATTGCGCGGGCGCTGGCGTCGTCTGCGCCGGTGATTCTCGCGGACGAGCCGACCGGTAATCTGGACGAGGATACCGCGCAGGATGTCGCGGCGCTGCTCGTGGAACGGGCGCGCGCGTTGGATAAGTGCGTAATTATCGTAAGCCATTCGCCGAAGGTCGCCAAGATCGCGGATGTGATCCTGCGGTTTTCACGCGGGAAGGTCGAGGTCGCGCGGACGGAACGCGAAACAGAATAACGAAATACAAATCGTAATCAAAATACAAAAAGTAATATAAATACGGTTCGCAATTATATTACAAATTGTATATTCATAACAAAGAGTTATCCCCAGGTTGTGGAAACACCGCGTTATAAAAAAGAAGCTGCCCGTTTGGGGCAGTTTTTTTCTGTCGCGGCAAAATCGCCAGGAATATGCCGGATCGCCTACCCTCTCGTGCGGGTCGCCACATTTTACAATCGGCTGCTCCGCCCGGGCAAACAAAAGCCGGGGCGGAAATCCCGTCCCGGCTTTTTCGTGAGATCGTCGCCGCCAATTATTTTGCGACTTGAGGATAAGAACCTGTATTCACAAGCCCCAAGCGGCGGCTGGACGGCATCTGACGCGACCATGCTGCGCCGATTTTCCTTGGAATCCGTCAGGATTCCTGCGGAAAATCGTCTTCGCCTGACCACGCCATCTACCGTCCATCCACCACTTCAGCTTATGAATACAGGTTCTAAAAGTCCGTCAGGCACTCCTCATATATTCAGCGGCAGCGGTTTGCCATCCAACACGGCTTCGATCAGGCGATCGCCTGCATAGCTCAGTTTGAGCGAGAAAAAGGGATGTTCTTCTGCAAGCAGCCGCAGGAAGATCTCGTCCCCGTCCCAGATCGGCAAATCCGGGACAGCGTCTTTTTTGACCCATTCCAAAACGCCTTCGTCGCAGTCGCGCAGATCGCCCGTCCAACCGGAGGCCGTGAACAGGTGCATATACTCGGTCTCAAACCGATCCGACAGGAAGGTCACGATACCGCGGTAGCGATACTCGGTCAAGGCCAGCCCCGTTTCTTCGAGCACTTCCCGCAGGACGCAGTCCTCCGGGCTTTCGCGTTCCTCGAACTTACCGCCGACGCCGATCCATTTATCATGGTTGATATCATTTTGCTTTTTCACACGATGCAGCATTAAATACTCGTCGCCGCGCTCGATATAACACAATGTTACGTTTTTCAAATCATTTCCCCCATGTTGTCCCTATTTTATAATCTATGCTTCATCACCCGCCGCGCAAACGAACCCTGTAGCTCTGGGCCAAAACCTGCCTGACGCACGGGCCGCCTATATTTGCCGTGAGGTAAAGCCGCCCCATCCCGAAAGCAAAAAGGCCAAGCTCGTCCGCTCCGCAGGCGAAGTCCCCGTAAGGTTCAGCATGTCCGCCCGCAGACGGAGCCTATTTGCCGGGCGATGCATCGGCGTCAACGACACCCGAATACTCTTCCAGGGTAATGCCCTGCTCCATGATCTCTCGCGCGGCCTTGACGCCCACATAACGGAAATGCCACGGCTCATAAATAATACCGGTCTCCCCGGTCTTCCCAGTCGGATACCGCAGGATAAACCCATATTCCGCGCAATGCTCACGCAGCCACTGATTTTCCGGGGTCTCCTCCTGCCCCTCGTCCAACAGCTGATAATCATAAGCGACGATATCGAGCGCCAGCCCGGTATGATGTTCGCTGGATCCCGGTACCGCGACGATCTCCGCCGCGCTGCTGACCGCCGCATCTGCCTCCAAGCCTTCCGCCTTGCTGCGTCCGATCCGGTCGGCGAACAGCGCTTCCTGCTGATCCACCGAACGGAACGCCGAACAAATGATCGGGTCCAACCCCGCGTCGCGGCAATCGTCGAGCATGGACTCGGCCGCCCCGGCAATGCGTTCATCGACCTGCCACCGGCTTTCGATAGTCGCCAGCACCGGCACATACCCTTCCGCAAGGGGGTATCCCTCGCTGACAAGCATCAGGTTCCACTCCACCGCCGGGCGTCCGGTCTCGTCGTTGATATATTCATCGACGCTGGTCGGAACACCGGTATAGCGCGGCTTTTTCATCGTCTGCGGCCCGCTGCCGGAAGAAAGCAGCCCCAAAACCGCGCGGAACAACAAAAGCAGCAGCCATAAAAGCCCGGCTGCCGCAGCGGTAAAAGTCAGCCTGCGCCGTAAAACGATCTGTTTTTTGGTCATGCGTCCCACGCCTTTCCTGCTTTTTGAAATATGCATCATTATAGCACTCTCGCCTGATTTTGAACAGGAAAATTTTGCATGTTCACGATAATTTTACATTTAAAGCAGTCCTTTCTGGCTGTTTTTGCCAAATATTGCAACAAACCGTCGGCAAACACCGTCGGAAAAGGGAGCGCCGCCACGCGCGGCTGTCAACGCCATACGGCAGACGTCAAGCATCCGCCGAGCCGCCGTCCCCCATTTCGCGCAGGGTGGAAAGCATCAACGGCAGCGCGAGCAGGAAGGAAAACAGATCCGCGACCGGTTGGCTATACAAGATACCGTCCAGCCCGATCGCCTTGGGCAGCACGGCAATGACCGGCAGGAAAAACAGCCCCTGCCGGGACGCTGCTGTGACCGACGCACGAACCGGCTTCCCGATCGATTGCAGCGCCATATTGGTCAGCACGCTCCATGCGCCGAGCGGCAGCGTAAGGCATTGACAGCGCAGCGCGGCGGCGGCAACGGCAATGACTTCCGGGTCGTCGCGGAACTGTGCGGCGATGAAGGGCGCAGCCGCCCAACCCGCAATGGCGATCGCGACCAGCACAACGGCGGCGGTCTTTACGCAGAAGTAAAAGGCTTCCCGCACGCGGGCAAACTTTTTCGCCCCATAATTGAAGCCACAAACCGGCTGGAAGCCCTGCCCCCAGCCAATCAGGACGGAGTTTGCAAACATGGTCACCCGGGCGACGATGGACATACCGGCGATCGCGGCGTCGCCGAATGCGCCCGCCATCACATTCAGGGCGATCGCAGCGACCGAAGCCAGCCCCTGCCTGCAAAGCGAGGGGAATCCTCCGCGCAGCATTTCAAGCAAATCGCCGGCGCGGAGATGGAAATTGCGCGGGCTCAACCGCAGGTTGGAGCCGGAAGCGCACATCCAGAGCAGGATACAAAACGAAACGATCTGGCTGATCACCGTAGCGGCGGCGGCCCCGGCAATGCCCATCCCGAAGTGAAAGATCAGCAGCGGATCGAGGGCGATATTGAGCGCAGCGCCCGCAACGATCCCCACCATTGCATAGGAAGCGCTTCCTTGATAGCGCAGCTGATTATTCATCACAAACGAGGCCATAATAAAGGGTGCGCCCAGCAGGATGATGCGCAGATAATCGCAGGTATACGGCAGGATGGTCGGGGTAGAGCCGAGCGCCAGCGCAATCGGTTCGAGCAGCGCCAGCCCGATCGCGGCGACGGCTGCGCCGCTGATCAGCGCCAGGAAGAACCCGCTTGCCGCCATCCGGGATGCGTTTTCGACATCCTCCGCGCCCAGCCGCCGGGAAATATAATTCCCGCTGCCGTGGCCGAAAAAGAAGCCCAGCGCCTGCAAAATCGCCATCACGGAAAACACCACGCCGACCGCGGCGGTCGCCTGCGTGTTGATCCGCCCGACAAAGAAGGTGTCCGCCATGTTGTAAAACGAAGTCACCAGCATGGAAAGGATGGTCGGCGCAGCCATCTCCGGGATCAGCTTGGGGATCGGGGTCTCGGTCATATGTAGGAATTTGTCATGCATGGATCGCTCCATCGGTGTCACGGTTCCTTTCTCCGGGGCGGCGCCCCACGGTAAAATGGCAAACCGCTGGCGGGACGCGCCAGCGGTGGCTCACAAATATCGGCTTCCGCCAGATTCAGGAGATCGCAGCCAATTCGGCGGCGACGCTCTCCTCGCAGCTGCGCATTGCCAAGATCGTTTGCCGGATCAGATCGTCCAGTTCCCAGCCAAGCAGCTCCGCGCCGCTTTTAATGACCTCGCGGGAGCAGCCCGCAGCAAAGCTCGCGGTCTTGAACTTCTTTTTGACCGATTTCAGTTCCATATCCTGTACGCTTTTCGAGGGGCGCATCAACGCGCACGCCCCGATCAGCCCGGTCAGTTCGTCCGCCGCATAAAGCACTTTCTCCATTTCATGTTCGGGCCTGATATCAACCGTCAGCCCCCAGCCGTGGCTGCACACGGCATGGATCGCATCTTCGCCGACACCGGCCTCGCGCAGCAGTTCGGGCGCTTTCAGGCAATGCTCTTCGGGGTACTGTTCAAAATCGATATCATGCAGCAGCCCGACGGTCGCCCAAAATCCTGCGTCTTCGGCGTAGCCAAGTTCATTTGCATACCAACGCATCACGCCCTCCACGGTCAGCCCGTGCTGAAGGTGGAAAGGTTCCTTGTTGTATTTGCGGAGCAACGCGAAAGCGTCTGCATGGTTCAAGGTCTGCATAGTGTCGTCCTCCTTCCGGATGTCAAAATGATCCCGTCCGGGCAAGTGGGAAAGCCTGTCCGGCGGCAGTTCTCAGGCGCGGCGGGGACGGAAGCCTCCGCGTCCGCGCTTTATACTCACGTTCCAAAAATTTTGCCAGTCCTGT
>CAJUGU010000023.1:0-13906 GCA_910586105.1 uncultured Eubacteriales bacterium
TTTAATTATATCTCATTAGCCACTTCTGTTACAACTTTAGTATAGCATTTCAATTGGGGCAATCAGTGGACGTGGATATTTACCATCCTTTTTGTAATCCTTATCGTCATATGCGTCAGCGTTCTTTAAAACAGATTTCCGTTTTAAAGATTTGTTTTGGAAAGGAGGCGCTGTCGATGGATCTTTTCGATATGATCCTTGGCGAAAACGGCTTGTTGGTCGAACTGCGCTGCAACAACGCGTTCCACGAACCGCTTTTTGCCGGTATCACGCGCTATCTGGATGCACATATCCCCGAATGGCAAGCAAATGGGGCCATACCGGTTGCGGACGCGTCCGCGCTGTTCAACCTGATCGATGAATTCGCGGGCGGGAGCCGGTTTTGGAATGAAGCGGTCAGACGCCGCGTGGAAGACGCCGCACAGGAAATCCAGGATTTGCTTTCCACTTTGGAACCTTGAATCGGAGGCGATCGCATGGCGCAGCGGCCTGCATTTTTTATCCGGCAAGGAACCGTCGTAAGCCAAACGTATTCGTTTGAATGGTTCCCCGGCTTTGCCATATCGCAAAAACAACGTTCGATCGAAAGCCTGCATCACGCCATATTACGCGCAAACCCTGACGGGCGACCTTTGGAGGTCAGTACCAAGAGCACGGACGCGCTCGGCAGCAAGCTCAGCGCCTTCCGCCTTCGGCTGGACGGGTACCTGCTCGAAACCGTTTTTCAAAGCGCAAAGGTCTTTGAACGCGGCGGCCCCTTCCCCGATCTGCTGACCGTGCCGCCCAGGGATGCAAAGCACGATGTCCGGCTGCGGAGTTCCGGTGTCCTGACCGCGTTCCGCTATCAGGACGAAGACTTCCCGCTGGTCCCGAAAACGGCGTTTTACGACTTCATCTATCTGTCGGCGGTCAAACAGTCGCTGGCGCCCGAAGAACTCCGCGCGCTTTCGGGTTATGATTTTTTCACGGACATTGCATTCAATCCCGCGAAAAGCGTCAGCACGCAGGCCCGCTCCGCCGCGCTGCTCCGGCTGCTTCTGGACGAGTACGGACGGCTGCCGGACTTCTCAAAAGAAGATTTTTTGCAATATCACAGGAATCATGTCGACACGTAAATCGGAGCGCGCCTTCCGGCGCAGCTATCGCCGCGCGGTCGTGAAATATACCGCGTTTGCGGTTCTGAACTGGTTCGGCCTTGCGGCATATGCTATTTCGGTGATCGGCCCCGCGGTTCAGTCCATACGCCATATCGTTCTGGCGCGCGGAACGCGGGCCCTTTTGCTGTACCTGTTCCCGTTGGTCTGGAGCAGTTTTGCATCGATTGCCGTCCTGCGGACGGTGAAATATTGCGCGGCAATGCTGGCATTCCTGCGCGGAAAGGTTTCCGTGAAATCCGGCGCCGTCACGCAGAAGCAGGGACGGCGTTATGTGGTGGAAGGTATCCCTCCCGAAGGCGTGAAGCGGGTCAGTATCGCGTATTTCATACGCCCGATCTGCTTTCAAATACACGACCGCGACTGCGAACCGGAAGGCGGCTTGCAGCCCGGCGACCTCGTCAGCGTCGTATATCCAGCCGACCGCATCCTGTACCACGATACGCACGGCTCGAAATCGATCCCGGCGATCTTTACGTTTTCACAGACGCGGATCGATCGCCGCGCGCTTTTTCCGAAGTCTGACCCGCGCCTTCGGCTGGTTCTTTGGTGCGTGTGCGTATTCTGCCTTACCGCCGCGCTTTCCGGCGGCTTCTATTGCGTTTGGAATCGCATTTGGACCGCGATGCTGGCTTCGCATGGCGTGACGCTTTGAACGTTGCTCCCCCCTCTTTTGCAAAAAACGGCTGCGCCCTTCCGTTGGGCGCAGCCGTTTTCAATTGCGTTTTGCCGTTCGGCGCTTGTCCCTTGACAGGCGCTTTTTCTGGCATTGAATCGCCCCGTTTGGGGGCGCGCGGCGTTTTTAGCGCTTTGTGATGTGCAGCATATTGTGCTGGATCGATACGTCATAGCCCAGCAGGCCGAACGCTTCCGCGCTGATCCAGGTGACGCTTTCGTCATCAAAATAGGGCGCGGTATACGGCGCAATGCCGTAAGCAATCGGCGCAGGCAGCGCACCGGTGTTCGGGGTTTTGGGGCGCATGGTGTAAGCGTCCTCGCCGATCGGCACGGACAGCTCGGCCTCGTTGTTCGAAACAGTCACGATGCCCTTGCCGTCTTCCTTCCGGTAACCGACCGTCAGGCCGAGCGCTTCCGCTGTCAGGCGCGCCGGGACGACCGCTTCGCCGTCGACCATTTTCGCGTCAATCACCATATCGCCGTCGAGCACAAGGCTCAGCTCCTGCTCCTCGAAACCGGCCGGCAGGATCATGATGCGGTTGGCAACCGCCTGCGCCGGATAGCTTTCCATTACGACGTCATACCACGCAAGGAACGGCTGGCCCATCCGGATATCCGCCGCCGTTACCATCTGACGGGTACGGTACGGCGTGACCACCGTTTCGTCCGACGCGCTGACCCAAATCGAGCCGTTATCGCAGAGCGCGGTGACTTTGCCGTCGGTTTCCAGCACCTGCTCCGGCATATGGAAGGATGCGATCGCGCCGTCGCCCAAATTGGTCAGCACGACCAGCGCGGGCGTCTGCCCCGGGATGCTCATGGTCATCATCATGGAATGATACGCATAGATCGTGTCGCCGGCCTTGATGTCCTCCACCGATACCGGGATCGCCTGCGTGTTGTCCAGCAGGATCGTTTCCTCGGAAAGGTTCAGCACGATCGGCTCGCCGTCCTCCGGCTTGACCTCCAGCGAAACCCGGTCGCCGTCGCGCAGGACTTCGGTGACGACCGCCTTTATGCCGATGCTGTAGGGGATCGCTTCCTCGGGCATCGTCGCGGGCGCGTCGATGTCCACGGCGGCCGACGTATCTGCCGCAGGCGCGGAAACCGTCGGCGCAGCCGGCGTTTCGACCGCCTCGGGCTGTGTATTCGCAGCAAAGGCCGCAGTGCCCAGCAGCAGGACGCAGGCGGAGCCTGCCAGCATAATCCGTTTGTTCATGGGGAATACCTCCTCAAAGTATTGCGTTGTTTTTTGTTGTATGCCAGATTAGACGGGCGCGCTGCGAGAAAGTTCCCATGTTGTGAAAAAAAATTTTTTTCGCGCCGCCGGGCGGAAAACGGGTTGGCGCCGGCCACGGCAAATGCCGTCCGTAAAAAGAGGGTTCCCCGATGGATCAGATGTTATCGGATGTATCCCGCCGGTAAAGGTATTCCCCAAGCATTTGGAACGCTTTGTCCTCGTCCTCCCCGTCTGGAACAGAAATGGGAGAGACGCCGTCATGGGCCGGTTTTTCTTCCGGGATCACATCATTTTCCGCCATTCTTCATTTTCCTTATTTGATTTTGTCGATCTGCGCAAGCTCCGTATCCCATCGATCCGGGCGGCACGCAGGAAGGGCCGCTGTCCAGCCAAACGGGACAGGGCGGCGGCCTTCCGGTCAAAGTCAGCGCTCCAACGTTTTCCGGTACCATTCATAGGTGGGCCTGACGCCTTCTTCCCTCTCGAAGCGGGCTTCCAATGCGCCGTAAAAATACAGTTCCAGCAGCGCCTTGAAATCGGGCAGCGCCTTTTGGCCGTACAGCAGGCCGTCTTCGCCGAGGTATTCCTGATCCCATTCCAATTCTTCGTGGTCAAACCAGACCAGCGGCCACGTGCGTTCGTCGGCTTCGTCCACCTCCGGCTCCGGGACGGACAGGTCGATGCACAGCGGCCCCCAACCGGCTCCCCAATCGCCAATGGGGATCAGGTTTCGGAAGCAGCCTTCCGGCAGCTCGCAGAAGTCCCTGATCTCCTGCAAAATCTCCATGCGCTCGGTCACGTCGCGCATCGACGCCGGACGGTCGATCTCCAGCCACAGCGGGCCGATGTCCCCATCCTGTTCCAAAATCGAACAGATGAAATTGCCGCCGCGGAAATTGCGGGGAAGCAGCGTTAAATCGCGTTGATATTGACCATTTCACAGTTCTCGATCTGGATATCGCCTTCCAGACAGCGCAGCAGCGCGGCGGCGGTGTCCATCGAGGTCAGGCACGGGATCGACCGCTCGACCGCCGTCCGGCGGATGTGTACCGCCCCCAGTTCCGGGCGTCTGCCCTTGACCGACGACGCGATCACATAATCGATCTTGCCGCTTTCGATCAAATCAATGATGTTCGGCGAAGGCTCGTCTACGTTGTGCACCGCGTTGGTCGCGACCATGTGCCGGTTCAGCAGGTTCGCCGTGCCGCTGGTCGCGTACAGCTCGAAGCCCAGTTTTTCAAACCGTTCGCCCAGCCCGACCGCCTCCGGCTTGTCCGCGTCGCGCACCGAGATCAGCACCGCGCCTTTCCGCTTCATCTCAAAGCCCGCGCCGATCAACCCTTTCAGCAGCGCCGTCCGGAATGACTTGGAAACGCCGAGCACTTCGCCGGTCGATTTCATTTCCGGCCCCAGCTGGGTGTCCAGGTCGCGCAGCTTCTGGAACGAGAACACCGGCACCTTGACCGCGTAATATTCCCGCTCGGGAAGCAGCCCCGTGCCATAGTCCATATCGCGCAGCTTTTCCCCGAACATGCAGCGGGTCGCCAGCTCGACCATCGGCAGCCCCGTGATCTTGGAAATGTACGGGACGGTACGCGAGGCGCGCGGGTTGACCTCGATCACATAGATCTGATCGTCGTACAGCACGAACTGGATGTTCACCAGCCCCAGCACCGCGAGGTTGCGCGCCAGCGCCCGGGTATATCGGATGATCGTATCCTTGTGGCGCGCGCTGATCGTCAGCGACGGGTAAACCGAAATGGAATCGCCCGAATGCACGCCCGCGCGCTCCATGTGTTCCATGATGCCGGGGATCAGGATATCTTCGCCGTCGCAGATCGCGTCGACTTCGATCTCGCACCCCATCAGATATTTGTCGATCAGCACCGGGTTTTCCACGCCGTCCCGGGCGATCACGCGCATGAATTCGCGCACGTCGGCCTCGTTATAGGCGATCTCCATCCCCTGCCCGCCCAGCACGTAGCTCGGGCGCACCAGCACCGGATATCCCAGCCGGGACGCTGCCGCCGCAGCTTCCTCCTCGGTAAAGACCGTGTCGCCCTTCGGGCGCGGGATACCGCATTTCTCCAGGATTTCGTCGAATTTTTCGCGGTCCTCCGCCGCGTCGATCGACCAGGCGGGCGTCCCCAGGATCGGCACGCCCAGCTTTTCCAGATGCGCTGCCAGATTGATCGCCGTCTGCCCGCCAAACTGCACGATCGCCGAGTCGGGACGCTCCGCCATCACGACGCCGGTCACGTCCTCCGGGGTCAGCGGCTCGAAATACAGCCGGTCGGCGGTGTCAAAGTCGGTCGACACCGTTTCCGGGTTGTTGTTCATGATGATCGCTTCACAGCCCAGCTTTTGCAGCGCCCATACCGAATGCACCGAGCAATAATCAAACTCAATGCCCTGCCCGATGCGGATCGGGCCCGAGCCCAGCACCAGCACCTTCCGCCGCCCGTCGCCTGGGGCGACCTCGGTCTCGGTGTCGTAGGTCGAATAATAATAGGGCGTTTCCGCGTCGAACTCTGCGGCGCAGGTGTCCACCGTGCGGTAGACCGGCAGGCGGCGCACCGCTTCCGGGAGCGGACGCCCCGACAGCTCTTCAATCGTGCGGTCCAGAAAGCCCATGCGCTTTGCGCGCAGATACAGCGCTTCGCTGACCGCCCCGGCGTTGGACAGCTCCTTTTCCATCGCAACGATGCGCGCGAAACCGTGCAGGAACCACGTGTCGATCTTCGTGACCTCGAAAACCTCCTCGACCGACATCAAGCCGCGCCGGAAGGCTTCGCAGATCACGAAAATGCGTTCGTCGTTGACCCGCCGCACGCCCGCCCGGATCTCGTCGTCGCTCCACCCGTGCAGGCGGGACAGGATCATGGACATGACCTTCATTTCGATCGAGCGTACCGCTTTCATCATAGCGCCCTCGAAGCTGTTCGCGATCGCCATGACCTCGCCGGTCGCCTTCATCTGCGTGCCTAACGAGTGGTCGGCGTATACGAATTTGTCGAACGGCCAGCGCGGGAATTTGACTACGCAGTAATCGAGCGCAGGCTCAAAGCACGCGACCGTTTTTCCCGTGACCGCGTTCTGAATTTCGTCCAGCCCGTAGCCAACCGCGATCTTGGCGGCGACCTTCGCGATCGGGTAGCCGGTCGCCTTCGACGCCAGCGCCGACGAGCGCGACACGCGCGGGTTGACCTCGATCACCGCGTATTCAAACGAGGTCGGATGCAGCGCGAACTGCACGTTGCATCCGCCTTCGATCCCCAATTCGGTGATGATATTCAGCGCCGCAGTGCGCAGCATCTGGTATTCCTTGTCGCAAAGCGTCTGGCTGGGCGCGACGACGACCGAGTCGCCGGTGTGTACGCCGACCGGGTCGACATTTTCCATGTTGCAGATCGTAATGACGTTGCCCTTGCCGTCGCGCATGACCTCATATTCGATCTCTTTCCAGCCCGCGATGCATTTTTCCACCAGAATCTCGTCCACCCGGGAATGCAGGATGCCCGACGCCGCGATTTCGCGCAGCTCGTCCCACGTCTCCGCAATGCCGCCGCCGGTGCCGCCCAACGTGTACGCCGGACGGATGATGACCGGCAGGCCGATCTCCTCGGCGAACGCGACCGCGTCTTCAACCGTGTGGACGACCTTCGAAGCAATGATCGGTTCGCCGATCTTTTCCATCGTGTCCTTGAACAGCTGGCGGTCCTCCGCCCGCGCGATCGTGTCCGGGTTCGCGCCCAGCAGCCGGACGCCGTACTGTTCCAGAAAACCTTCCTCGCACAGCTCCATCGCCAGATTGAGGCCGGTCTGCCCGCCCAGCGTGGGCAGCAGCGCGTCCGGGCGCTCCTTCTTTATGATCTGCCTGACGGCCCCCGCCGTCAGCGGTTCGATGTACACCTTGTCCGCCATTGCCTTGTCGGTCATGATGGTCGCCGGGTTGGAATTCACCAGCACGACCTCCAGCCCTTCTTCGCGCAGCGCGCGGCAGGCCTGCGTGCCCGCATAGTCGAATTCCGCAGCCTGCCCAATCACGATCGGGCCTGACCCCAGCACCATCACTTTCCGGATATCTGTCCTCAGCGGCATATGGACGCGCCTCCTTTCGCCTGTTCCATGTTCGACACGAAACGGTCAAACAGGTATGCGGTATCCATCGGCCCCGGGCATACCTCCGGGTGATACTGTACGGTGAAGACCGGCCGCCCGATGTGCTCCAGCCCTTCCACCGTGCCGTCGTTCAGGTTGACGTAGCGCACCCGCGCGCGCGCCGGATCAACGGTGTCCTCCACCACCGCGTAGCCGTGGTTCTGGCTGGTAATGTAGGTACGGTCGGTGTCGAGATCCTTCACCGGATGGTTGACGCCCCGGTGCCCATAGCGCAGCTTTTCGGTCTTTGCGCCGATTGCCAGCGAAAGAAGCTGGTGCCCCAGACAAATGCCAAAAATCGGGATGCCCGAATCCATCAGGCGGCGCAGGTTTTCAATCAGCCCGGTGTTCTCGGCCGGATCCCCCGGGCCGTTGGAAAGCATCACGCCGTCAAAGCCGCCCGCAAGCACTTCCTCCGGCGGGGTGAAGGCCGGGATCACGGTCACTTCACAGCCGCGGCGGCACAGCTCGCGCTCAATGTTGTACTTCACGCCATAGTCATACAGCGCGACGCGCCAGCGTACCTCCCCGGTGTCGGAAGGGTACACGATCGGCTCGGCGCAAGTGACCGCCGCTACCGCCCCGCGGATCTGATACGCCTGCATTTCCTCAATCCGCGCCGCGTCCGGCTCATAGCCTTCGGTATAAACGATCCCGTTCATGACGCCCGCGCTGCGAATCCGGCGGGTCAGGGAACGGGTGTCGATCCCGGTCAGGGCGATCACGTTCTGCCGCTTTAAGTATTCGTCCAGCGTCAGCTTGCAGCGCCAGTTGGAAGGGGCCTCGCACAGCTCGCGCATGATAAAACCCGAAACCCAGCTTTTCCTGGATTCGTAATCCTCAAAATTGATGCCGTAATTGCCAATCAGCGGGTAGGTCATGCAAACGGTCTGGCCGTAATAGGAAGGGTCGGTCAAGACCTCCTGATAGCCCGCCATGCCGGTGTTGAATACCACCTCGCCAATAGCGCTGCCTTCGGCCCCGGCGGCTTGTCCGCTGTACAGCGTGCCGTCGGATAACAGCAAATATGCTTTCTTCATGGAAACAACTCCTTTAGCGCTTCCGCGCCTTCCCGGAAAGCCTGCGGCGCTTTCGGGTTCGTAAGGGATTCAAAAATATGGGGGAATGTCCCCCGCGCAGCGCCGCAGCCGCCCCTTCGCCCCGCCGTCCTTTTGGCGGGGCGAAGCCGCGCGCGCGAACGGGAGCCGCCGCGCCCCTCCCCGCCGCAGCGGTGAAAGGGAGTCCAGAGGGACGCTGTCCCTCTGGCGCCGTCTGCGCAAGACCGCCCGCCGCGCAGGCGATGCCGCACCCACGGCGGGCGGCGGGCTTTATCGGATCGCGGCTACGATGTCGTCTCGCATCCGCAGCGCTTCGGCCCGCGCCGCTTCGCGGAAGTCTTCGCCGTTGTTGCCCGTCTTCTTCCACGCGCACATGATGCCGCGCGACGAGTTCACGATCGCGCCCAGCCCGTCGCTGTTGAAGCTGTTCGCAATGTCCTTCGCCGTCGCCCCCTGCGCGCCATAGCCTGGTACCAGAAAGTAGGATTTCGGCAGCAGGGCGCGGATTACCTTCTGCTCCTCCGGATAGGTCGCGCCGACAACCGCGCCTACCTGGTTGTAGCCGCAGGGTGCGTCAAGCCCTGCGCCCCACTTCGCGACCATTTCCGCCATCCGCGCGTACAACGGCGCGCCCTCCATATCGCGGTTCTGGAATTCGCCCGAGGAAGGGTTCGAGGTCTTCACCAGCACGAAAATGGATTTGTCCCGGTTCCGGCATTCCTTCAGGAACGGCTCGATGCCGTCCGTGCCCAGATAACCGTTAACTGTCGCACAGTCGCAGCCGTAAGGCGCGATCTCTGTGTCGCCTACCCGCGTCCGCCCCAGATAGGCTTCCGCATACGCCGACGCCGTCGCGCCAATATCGTTGCGCTTGATGTCCGCGATCACATACATCCCCTTTGCATGCGCATAATCGATCGTCTGCTTGAGCGCCATCGCGCCGTAAGAGCCCAGCAGTTCATAATAGGCCGCCTGCGGTTTGACCGCCGGTACAATATCACAAAGCGCGTCGATCAGCCCGCAGTTGAATGCGACCATCGATTCCGCAACCGCGCGCAGCGTTTCCCCATGCAGCAGGAAGTTGCGGCGCAGGATGCTTTCCGGGATGTACTCCGCCCGGGCGTCCAGCCCCGCGACCGTCGGGTTCCCTTTTTCCTTGATTTTCGCGACCAGTGTGTTGATAGACATAACCTTTCTCCTCTCGTTCAAAACAGCAGTTTCTCCGTTCCCGGCGCCGCCGCCGGGTCCGATCCCTTTTCCTGCGCCAGCACGACCGCGTCTTCGCCGTCGGTCTCCCGCAGCAGGACGCTCACGTGCTCCGCCCGCGCCGTCGGCAGGTTCTTGCCAACATAATCCGCCCGGATCGGCAGCTCCCGATGCCCGCGGTCGATCAGCACCGCTAACTGGATGCGCTCCGCACGCCCCATCAGCCGCACCGCCTCAATCGCCGCGCTCACCGTCCGCCCTGTGTACAGCACGTCGTCGACCAGCACCACCGTGCAGCCTGTCAGCTCCGGATGCTCCGGCAAGTCCGGCGGCTTGGCGCGCGCCGCCCGCGGCAGATCGTCGCGCAGCGGACGCAAGTCCAGCGTCAGCACCGGCGGGCGGCGGCCCTCCGCCGCCGCTATGCGGTCGGCCAAACGCTCCGCCAACGGCGCCCCCCGCGTCCGGATGCCCGCCAGCAGCAGGCGTCCCGCGCCGTGGTTCTTTTCCAAGATCTCGAACCCGATGCGCGTCAGCGCCCGCGCCATTGCGCCCTCGTCCAGTATGACCGTCCGTTTGTGCAAGCCTTCCCCCTCCTTTTTCCAACAAAAAACAGCTCCCTGACCCTTCGTTTCGGGCGGAAGCTGCACAAAATAGACCTGTTCCCAAAACAGGCTACCTCCATTGGTATCCAGCGCGCCGCCTTTGCGGGCTCACGGTCCCGCGTTTAAAGGTTTCGCAGTTTTTTATTATTATATCGTGCGGGGAGCCGTTTGTATACCTCCATTTTCACCCAACAAAGCGGCGCGTTTGCCGGTTTTTTTCACATTTCTGACAAAATAAGCCGCTTATACTTTACCGCCGCCCCGGGAATACTCTCTATCAGACACGTGAAAACCCAAGGGAACGAAAGAAAGGTGGCGCTTTTTTATGCGGACAAATCCATTGATGGCAGGACTCACCGCCGGACTGGCTGCTGGCGCAGTCGCATCGGTCATGGCGGCAGGCGCAATGATGAACCCCTCGGTACGCCGGAAGGTCAGCCGGACCGCCCATCAGGCGGAAAACCAGATGCATCAGCTCGCGGGCAAGGCGGAGCACCAAATGCACGACATGATGAATAAATTCCATTAAAAGTCTTGGCGCAGGACGCCGAACGCCCTGTACAGGCTGAACCGCCCAAGAATCTCCCGTCTTCCTCGTTTCGAGGGGACGGGAGATTTTTTGCCCTGTGCAAAAGACCCGAGCCGGTCAAAGCGGATTGCGTAAAAGCGCGTACACGCATATAGAAAAACGCGGCGCACAGCGCCCCTTCCTTTGAACCCGCGCAGACGCCTGCCGCCCCGCCCGGTTTTTTTTGCGTTTTTCTTTCCCGCGTAAAATTTGCCGAAAAATGACGGCGGGGCTTCAATTCTTCCGACCACTGTGCTATAATAGACCTGTTCGGAAGCGGCCGGCGCATCGTCTGCCGCGCCGCCGCGGCCTCTTCTCACGGCGGGATATCCGATCATCAAATCATGCCCCATCCAGCGGCTCGAGAACATATCCCAGCTGCGCGCGGGCAGGACAGGAGTTCAATTATGCTGAATATGGACGCGGTCCGCCGGATCGTAGTAAAAGTCGGCACCTCCTCGCTGACCTATCCGGCGACGGGCAAGCTGAACATCCGCGCGATCGAGCAGCTTGTGCGCTGCCTGAGCGACCTGGAAAACCGCGGTTATGAAATGGTACTGGTTTCGTCGGGCGCGGTCGGCGTTGGCGTCAGCAAGCTGGGGCTGCCGGGACGGCCTTCCAGCACGCCCATGCAGCAGGCCGCCGCCGCCGTTGGGCAGTGCGAGCTGATGCACCTTTACGATAAAATGTTCCTGGAATACGGAATCAACGTCGCGCAAATCCTTTTGACCCGTGAAAACGTCACCGACGACCATCAGCGCACCAACATCCGCAACACCTTTGAAGCGCTGCTTGGCGCCGGCGTCGTGCCCATCGTGAACGAGAACGACACCGTCGCGATCGACGAGATCGAACAGATCGAGTCCTTCGGCGATAACGACACCCTTTCGGCGGTCGTCGCGCGGCTTTGCGACGCCGACCTGCTGATCATTTTCACCGATATCGAAGGGCTGTACAGCGCCGATCCCCGGCACGATCCGACCGCCCGCCTGATCCCGGTCGTTGAAGCGATCGACGCGCAGCTCCGCGCCGCCGCCGGAGGCCCCGGCACGGCAGGCGGTACCGGCGGCATGGCAACCAAGCTGACCGCCGCCGAGCTTTGCATGGACGCAGGCATCCCCATGCTGATCGCTAAGGGCGACCGCGCCGAAGTGCTTTACGACATCGTCGAGGGCAAAGCTGTGGGGACGCTGTTCACCAGCCCCAAACACACCCGCTGACCGCCGCACCCGACGGTCTCCCACTCCAAAAACGCGGGCAAACGGCCCGTTTTGACAAAACAGGAGGTTATTTGTTATGCGAGACCTGCAAACGATCGCCAACGGCGCGCTTGCCGCCAAACAGGCAATGGCGCGCCTCGGCACGAATGCAAAAAACCGGGCGCTGGAAGCAATCGCCGACACGCTCGAACACAACGTCCGGCAAATCCTTGCCGCCAACAGCGAAGACCTGGAGCACGCGCAGCACGCCGGGCTGAACGCGGGATTGATCGACCGCCTGCGCCTCACCCCGGAGCGCATTTCCGGCATTGCGGAGGGCGTGCGGCAGGTTGCGGCGCTGAACGACCCGATCGGGGAGGTGCTCTGGATGAAGACCCGCCCGAACGGCCTGCGGATCGGGCAAAAGCGCGTGCCGATGGGCGTGATCGGTATTATTTTTGAGGCCCGCCCGAACGTTACTGTCGACGCGGCGGCGCTGTGCTTCAAGGCGGGTTCGGCGTGCATCCTGCGAAGCGGGAAAGAGGCGTTCCACTCCTCGCTCTGTCTGGCCGACCTGATGCGCGGCGCGCTTGAACAATGCGGCCTGCCCGCCGACGCGATCAATCTGGTGGAGGATACCAGCCGCGAGACGGCAACCCGGATGATGCGGCTGAACGGGTATCTGGACGTGCTGATCCCGCGCGGCGGGGCGGGGCTGATCCGCGCCGTCGTCGAAAACGCGACCGTGCCCGTGATCGAAACCGGCACCGGCAACTGCCATATTTATGTCGACGCGAGCGCCGATCTGGAAAAGGCGGCGGCGATTTTGAAAAACGCAAAATGCCAGCGCATTTCGGTCTGCAACGCCGCCGAAAGCCTGCTGGTGCATCAATCGGCTGCCGAAGCCTTCCTGCCGCTGGCGGCGCAGGCGCTGGCCCCCGACCATGTCCGGCTGCACGGCTGCGAACGGACGCGGGCGATCCTGGGCGCGTCCGTCCTGCCCGCCACCGAGGACGATTACGCGAAAGAATATCTGGATTACGAAATTTCGGTGAAGGTGGTCGATTCACTCGACGAAGCAATCGCGCACATCAACCGGTACAACACCGGCCATTCGGAATGCATCGTCACCGAATCTTATGCCGCCGCCGAACAGTTCCTGAACGAGGTGGACGCCGCAGCGGTCTACGCGAACGCCTCTACCCGGTTTACGGACGGCTTTGAGTTCGGGTTCGGCGCGGAAATCGGCATTTCGACCCAAAAGCTGCACGCGCGCGGTCCGATGGGTCTGGAAGCGCTGACTTCCACGAAGTATATCATTTATGGCAGCGGGCAGATTCGCTGACGGCGGCTTCCGCCGCCCTGCCGCAGCCTCCCTTTTCAAGGGGATTCTCCAAAAGGAGCGGGATTATGGAACAGGAATTTAAATGGAACGCCGACCCGGCTTTACAGGAAGCCGTGCTGCTCTGGGCGCTCGACCGGAACGCCGGCCGGGCAAAGCTCATCCAGATGGACGCGCGTTATTATGACACCCCGGACGGCATCCTGACTGCCGAAAAAGTCGCGCTGCGCCTGCGGCAGGAGAACGCCGAACGGGTTTGCTGTCTGAAACTGCGCGGGGACGCCGTGCGCGGCGGGCTGCACGCCCACGAGGAATATGAGTGCCCGGCCTCGTGCATCGCGGACGGGCTGAACGGATTGCTCCGGCAGGGCGCGCCGCAAGCGCTGTGCCAGCGTTTGCTCACGCTCCCGCTGGAGGAGACCTGCCGGGTGGCGTTCACGCGGTATGCCGTACAGCTGCAGATTGGCGAAGCCAAGGCCGAATTGGCGCTCGATCGGGGATCGTTGTCCGCAAATGGGAACAGCGCCCCCCTTTGTGAGATCGAGTTGGAACGGAAAGGCGGTTCCGAACGCGCGTTCCTCGCGCTGGGAGGAGCGCTCGCGAAACAGTTCGATCTACAGGTGCAGATGCTGAGCAAGCTCGCAAGGGCGCGGGCCTTGTAACGCGATGAAAATAAGATCGGAAGACACACGTCTGAA
>CAJUGU010000023.1:13916-18300 GCA_910586105.1 uncultured Eubacteriales bacterium
ACCTTTACCGCCTTCCGCAGGGAGCGTTTTTTTGTGTTTCGTCCATTTAACACACGGCAAATGACCGCCCGGGCTCCAGCGCCAACGGTCACTCCTTTAACCGAAAGCAGGGGAGACGGCCGTCGCCGGCTGCGCCCTTTTCATATCTGTAAGGATAACCGTCAAATTGAAACATGTCACCCCCGCCGTGAACAATTCATATCCACAGCGGGGTTTTCCATTTCAGTAGCGCGCCTTCGGGTTTACCCGAGGGCAGGCGGCTTTTGATTGGATATCATCAGGATCCCGGCACCCCATCCGGCTTTTCCGCAGGACGCTCACGCCTGCTTCTGCCGTGCCAGGAATTCCGTGATGCTGTCGACCACCAGCTGATGGTCGTCTTCATGCCGCGGCATCCCGGAAACGCAGATGCTTCCTACTACGCCGACGCTGCGGATGGTCAGCGGGAACCCGCCGCCGCCTGCGGCGTATTCATTCGGGTCGAGTTTACGGCCTTCGACCGTCTCGCCCGCCGCTTCCAGCCACGCCAGGAATTGCAGCGAAGACATGTGCATCAGGTCTACGGTATTCCGTTTGCGTGCAAGCCACTTGTTTCCATCCGGGATCGTCCCCTCCGGGAAATAACGGAACACGACCAGCCCGTTGACCGTGATCTCGACACAGCAGGGATCGGGATACTTCTTGCTGTTTTGATAGATCAGGCAACCCAGCTCGAACGCGTCCTCGCGGGTGAAGCGGTCAAAAACCAGCGTTTCACATTCCTTTTGGCAGCGCGCCAACAACTCTTTTGCTCCCATATTGGGGTCCTCCATTCGTTTTTGATGTCCGGATATCGGTGTATTTATCAAACGGCAGGCCTTCGCGGCCTCCCGCCCGCTCGCTCAAACATTGTTGCGCCGGATGCGTTGGAGATCGAAGATCGCCTGCGTGATCTGCTCCTGCTCCAGCTCCGAAAGCTGGGTGAACCGGCAGCCATATTCAAACATCCCGCCGTCCTTCTCGATGGCGCGCCGCACTTCGGAAAAGAAAACGGTCTCGCCCTTGCCCTCCTGCAATCCGACCTTCAGCAGGAACTTATCGCCAACGTCATACCGCCCCGTTGCCCGGACGCATGCGCCGCCGACGCTGATGTTCAGCAGCTTGCACGCCTCCTCCTGCGCGCCGATCTTCCCGATCGGCGCAAGGTGCGCTTCCATCTGGGTCTCATGCCGGAAAAAGGCGCGGTCGTTCGCCGTTTTGACGAGCGACAACCCTTCGGCCTTCCAATCCCCCGCGTCTTCCGGGAAGATCCGGCCTTCCAGATACACCGCCTTATTCTCGCCCGTGCTGAAGCCGCGGATCTTGACCGGGACGCCTTCCTCTTTGGGGTTGACCCGCGCTTGCGTGACCGGATGCAGTTTGCCGGTATCCCCTTCCACGGCCAACAGCGTCGCCACGAAAAGCAGGATTTCCGTCATGCTCGTCACCTCGACCCGCAGGCCGTTATACGCTTCCAGGGCGGCCGCGGGCGCCTCCGGCTCCGGTTTGGCTGTCTTTGAAGTTTCCTTTGTTTTGCTAAATAACTGCAATAGCCTGTTCATAAAGCCTCCTGAGTCCTTTTTGGGGCGCAGCTCGCGCCAGCCTTTCCACCCGGGTGCAGAAAGGGGAACCGCCCCGTTTCTGAAGCAGTCCCCTTCAAGCTCCCTGTTGCAGAACGGCGATCCGCCGAAATGCTTATTTTTCCATCCATTGTTCCTGCGCCGCGTTCGACCAGACCACGCGGTTGCGTCCAAGACGCTTTGCGTCATAAAGCATGGCGTCCGCCAGCTTCAGGTAGGTATCGAAGCTGTCGCCCGTCTTCGGCACGAGGCTCACGCCGCCGATGCTGATCGTCACCCACTCGCACACCGGGGAATTATGGGGGATGTGCAAGTCTTCCACCGACTGGCGCACGGTCTTCATCATCTCGAAGGCCGACAGGCCGTCGCTGCCCAAAAAGATCGCGACGAATTCCTCGCCGCCATACCGGGCGAACAGGTCGGTCGAACGGCGGAAATAATTGCCGACCGTCTTCGCGACCGAAGCGATCACCTGATCGCCTGCCGGATGGCCGAAGGTGTCGTTATACAGCTTGAATTTATCGATATCGAACATGCAGATCGAAAACGGCAGCCCGAACCGGACGGCCTCCTGCCATTTGGCGATGCCGCCGCTTTCGTAGCAGCGCCGGTTGGAAATGCCGGTCAGCTCGTCGATCATTGCCTGCTGGCGGAATTCGGTCTGATAATGGTACAGCTGGATATGGGTGGTGACCCGCGCCTTGATAATGACCGGGCTGAACGGCTTCGTCACATAGTCCACCGCGCCCATCAGCAGCCCGCGTTCCTCATATTGGATATCCGCAAGGCTGGTGATCATGATCACAGGGATGTATTTGGTCAGCTCGTTTTGCTTGAGGTCTTCGAGCAGCATGAACCCGTCGACCCCCGGCATCACGATATCCAGCAGGATCAGGGCATACCCGCCTTCCCTTGCGACGCGGAGCCCTTCCTCCGCGTTCTGGCAGGTCGTTACTTCGTAATCTTTTTCCAAGATCGATTTCAGGAAGCCCGCCTGGACCGCACTGTCATCGATAACCAATATCTTATCCATGATGTCTCCTTTCCATGTGCTGCCGCACATCTTCAGCCTTCCCCGTGATCAGGGAGGCCGGTCAGGCTTCCGCTGGATAGCGCCTGCCGCTGATATCCTGCGCGACGTACACCGCAGTCGCCGGCATATCCTCCGCGCCGATACGCGCCAATACGACCGTGGCCCGCACCCAGCTGCACGCATCCGGGCTGCCGCCCTCCGGCTTCCGGCGGTATTCCACCGCAACATAGGGCTGCCACCAGCGCAGGCATTGCCGCAGGTAGGCTACGTTCATCACCGAAAGGTATTCCTCGCGGTCGTCCGGATGGACGAAATGGTTCGCATAGATCTGCAGCGCGGCGGTGCAGTCGACCTCGTCGCCGAGCACGTCGCCGACCTTGCGCAGCTGGTTGACCGGACGGAAGGTATCGTTTTCCAGGTCGATGTAATAGGTCGTGAAGAACAGGCTGCTCATGCTGCTGATGATGTCGGAGCGGTCCTCCAACACCTTGCGCTGGGACGCTTCGCGCAGCTTTTCCCGGGTGATATCCCGTTCGAGGATGTTGACCATTACCTGCCCCTGCTGCCGCCGGTAGATCACCTGGATTTCCCTCCACGCGGGAGGCTCCCGTCTGGTGCGGTACTCGCAAATATCCTCGGTGTGATCCTCGACCGACTCCGCCTTTTTCCGCAGGTTTTCCAACGAGGCCGTCGCCCAAAAGTTTTCGATATCGTTCGGGTGGATGAGGTTGTGGACGGCGTCCTGGAAATATTCCGCGTAATCGATCACGGAAGCCCCTTCGGGGCTGGCGGGCTTCGTCAGGTCGATCACCTCGCAGGAGCCGGTTTCCAGATCGACGATGTCGATCGCCTTGAAACGCGTTTGCAGGATGGACGCGAGCTGCATATCCCGTTTGGTATGGGCCAGCTCCTGCCGCATCCGTTCGTCCACGTCCTGCAGGGCCAGCACGGTGAAACTGCCCCGCTTTTTACTGAATTTGGCGCTCACGGAAATATAACGGTATTCATCGTCGCTGCGCCACTGGCAAAGCAGCTCCCGCTTTTCCTCGCCGTCGGTCTTGGCCTGCCGCAGGCCTTCCAGCGAAAACAGGCGCTCGAACTCCTCCTGATAGCCTTCGTGCAGGCGGAGCAGGATGTGCGTGCGCATGAGCTCCTCCCACGCGATCGGGTCGGATTCCTTGCAGCCGTGCCCGTCCAGCCGGATCGGCACGGTGTCGCCGTTGCGCAGATCGATGGTGAAGATGTCGAAATTTTGTTTGCCAAGGCTGCGGATCAGTTCGTGATTACGCAGGCTGGTGTCCTCTCGTTCCAGCCCCTCGCGCAGCATATTATGAACGTCCTTGACGTAAAGGATCGCGGACTTGCAGCCTTCCGTAGCGATCGGGTCGGGGATGACCTCCATCAGGTTCCAGCGGTACCCCCTGCCGTCGCGCCTGCGATAGGAGAGCGACAGGGTGTTTTTGCCGTCGCTGGAAACCTTGCGCAGGTTTTCGATCCGGGTGAAGGCGACCAGGCGGGCGCTGTCGTTCGGGTGGATCGCGCCGCTGTTGGCGAACCGCTCCAGCTGCTCCGAGATCGAGTTTTCTGCCGGCTGCCAGCCTTCGGGGTCGGTTCTCAGCACCTTGCATTCGTCCTTTTCCAGATCGATCTGAAGGATCTTGCGGAATGTATAGCCTACGGTCTCCATGCGCGAGATCACGGGGTCGGTTCTCAGCACCTTGCATTCGTCCTTTTCCAGATCGATCTGAAGGAT
>CAJUGU010000023.1:18400-40044 GCA_910586105.1 uncultured Eubacteriales bacterium
CTTGCGGAATGTATAGCCTACGGTCTCCATGCGCGAGATCACGGCGATCACATACGCGGGGATGTCGTTTTCCCAAAGGATCGGGGCCGCTGCCAGCTCTACCACGCTGCCAAAGCGCTCGCTGTAACAAAGGGTACGGTTGAGCCCGTCCTCCCCGAGCGAGGCCAGCGGGCAGCTCTCGCAGGAACCGGAAAGCACGTCGCTGCATATCAGGCCCGGGCTCGCCTCGGGCGCGGCCTTCTTCACCCGCTGGTTGAAATAAAGAAGCCGATGGTCGTCCTTGCGGATGACGTAAACGCCGGTCTCAGGCAAGATGTCCAGGATCTGTTTGTAATTTTTTGCCTCCAAAGCTGTTCCCTCCCGCGACGCAAACGACACAAAATGCAGATTTCTGTCTGATTTGGCGTCGTTCTAAAATCCGTGCGTACTCGTTACATATCGTTATTATATCACGGTCAAGACCGAAAATCAATCCATGCATCAAGCTTGTCGAAGATTTTTTATCGTCCTGCCCCGGCCCGGAGGCCGGAGAAGGAATGTTTTTGCAAAAGAAAGCCTTTCGATATCCGGCCCAGTGCTCCCCAGCCATTCGGGGGCGGGCTTTTTGCCGTCTTCGGGCGGCGCGCGGCGGCGGACAAGATCCGACCGGTTCGGTCAGGAAACTGACGGTATTTTATTGCATTATCGGGTGAAATCTTATATAATGATAAAGCCCGGGCTTGGGGATACTCTGGACGGCCCCGGGCGAAGGAGGACATTGGTATGAAAAACTGGACAATCCTGCCGCGCGCAGACGGGAGGGCTGGAGCATGAGTGCAAAACGTCGAAAGCAGTCCAAACGGCAGTGGCAGCAGCTGCTTGGAGTGGCGTTCGTGTTGTTGGCCGTGGCGCTCGGCTGCTTTTTCCCCGAGCTGTTCGGGGGCGACGGGCCCTCGCCGGCAGCGCCGCCGGTGCAGGACGCTTCCGCAGCCGCGCCGCCGCAGTCTCCTGCGAAAACGGAAGGCGGGATCCCTGCGGGAAGCCGGCTATACTTCATCGACGTGGGGCAGGGCGACGCCTCTCTGATCGAATCCGGCGGGGAATACGTGCT
Source organism: uncultured Eubacteriales bacterium (assembly GCA_910586105.1). GTDB lineage: Bacteria > Bacillota > Clostridia > Oscillospirales > Butyricicoccaceae > QXXE01. Next base: position 19,491 of record CAJUGU010000023.1, read on the forward strand.
GATCGACGGCGGCCCCGGTTCGGCGGAGGCCGGGCTGGTGGCGTATCTGGAATCGCTGGGGATTGAGCGGTTCCGGGCGGTGATCGCCACCCATCCGCACGAGGACCACATCGGCGGGCTGGACAAGGTGCTTGCACGCTTCCCGGCGGACGCCTTCTACATGCCCGACCGCGAAGCGACCACGGTCTGTTTTGAAAAGATGCTGGATGCGGTGGATGCGCAGGGGCTTGCGATCACGATCCCGGAGCCGGGCGACGCGCTGACCTTCGGGGACGCTTCGCTGGAATTCCTGAGCCCGGATCCGGACGCAGAATACAGCGATACGAACGATTATTCGATCGTAACCCGGCTGACGCTGGGGGACGTGACGGTGCTGTACATGGGCGATGCGGAAAAGGTGGTCGAGGACGAACTGCTGGCCTTGGGGGCCGATCTGCGGTGTGACTGGATCAAGCTCGGCCATCATGGCAGCAGCACATCTTCCAGCAGGGCTTTTATCGAGGCGGCGTCGCCGGCGGCGGCAATTATATCCTGCGCATTGGAAAACGACTACGGCCATCCGCACACGGAAACGCTGGAAACGCTGGACGCGCTTGGCATCACGGCGCTTTACACGTATAATGGCACGATCGTGCTGCCGGAGGACGCGGCATGACGGGGATCATTGACCGGCTCGAAGACGGCTTTGCCGTCGTCGAGCTGGACGGCGGCGTTTGCAGCATCCCGCTTTCGGACGCGCCTGCGGGCGTGCGGGAGGGGCAGCTCGTCAAGGTCGAAGACGGGCGCATCGTCTCGGTCGACGAGGAAGCCACCGCCCGCCGTGCGGCGGCGATGCACAGCCGTTTCCAACGGCTCAGGCGCAGGAAATGAACAACGTGCCGGGCTTTCGTGCCCCCGGGGCTCCGCCCCGCACCCCGCGCCTGCGCGGCGGGCGCCAAAGGGGGATCCCCCCTCTGGACTCCCACGCTGCTGTCGCAGCTCCCTTTGACCGCTGCGAAGCGAATACACCCAAATTCCGGGCCGCGCCATTTGACGGCCGGTCTGCAACCCATATTGTAAAGGAATGAAACCGAAAATGGAAAAAACACCCTTTGTGACGCTGGAACAGGTGCAGGAGATCGTAAAGACCCATCCCACCCCGTTCCACATTTATGACGAAAAGGCAATCCGGGAAAATGCCCGCCGCGTGAAAGCGGCCTTTGCCTGGAACCCGAATTTTAAGGAATATTTCGCCGTGAAGGCGACTCCCACCCCCCGCCTGCTGCAAATCTTGAAGGAGGAAGGCTTCGGCGTCGATTGCTCCAGTTATACCGAGCTGTTGATGAGCAAAGCCGTTGGTTTCGCTGGGCAGGATATCATGTTTTCCTCGAATGTGACCCCGGCGGAGGATTTTCAGCTTGCCGCCGAGCTGGGCGCGATCGTGAACTTTGACGATATCACCCATATCGATTTTTATGAAAAGCTCGCCCCCTTTGCGGAAACGATGTCGTGCCGGTACAATCCCGGCGGCGAGTTCGTGCTGGATAACCAGTTCATGGACACCCCGCAGGAAGCCAAGTACGGCATGACCCGCCCCCAGATGACCGAAGCCTTCCGCAAGCTCCAGGCGAAAGGCGTGAAGCGGTTCGGCATCCACGCCTTCCTTGCCTCAAACACGACCGAGAATGGGTATTATCCCGCCCTTGCGCGGATCCTGTTCCAAACTGCGGTCGAACTGCATCAGGAGACCGGCGCGGAGATCGCGTTCGTCAATCTTTCCGGCGGCGTCGGGATCCCCTATCGTCCCGACCAGCAGCCAAGCGATATTCTGGCGATCGGCGAAGGCGTCCGGCAGGCTTATGAGGAAGTATTGGTCCCGGCGGGGCTGGGCGATGTGGCGATCTATACCGAAATGGGCCGTTTCATCCTTGGGCCCTATGGGATGCTCATCACCCAATGCACCCATCATAAGCATACCCACAAGGAGTATGCCGGCTGCGACGCTTGCGCGGCAAACCTGATGCGTCCGGCGATGTATGGCGCTTACCATCACATTACCGTGCTCGGCAAGGAATCTGCCCCTCACGATCATATATATGATATCACCGGCGGGCTTTGTGAGAACAACGACAAATTTGCGATCGACCGCGCGCTCCCGGAGATCGCGATCGGCGACTACCTCGCGATCCACGATACCGGGGCGCATGGCTTCTCGATGGGGTATAACTACAATGGCAAGCTGCGCTCTGCGGAACTGCTGCTGTGCGAGGACGGCACGGTCGAACTGATCCGCCGCGCCGAGACCCCGCAGGATTACTTTGCGACCTTTGATTTCACCCACCTGTTTGATTGAGCAGAATAGAAAAACACCGCCGCACGGACGCTGAACGCGCCGCGCGGCGGCTTTTTCATTGTGGTTATAAGCGGATCGCCCTGATCCAGCACCGTATATGCTCCGCATCTCATGGAATACTCACAGCAATCCCCTCTCATGCAGCAGCTTTTCAAATTTCTTTTCCGAAAGGATCTCGTGCGTAACGAATTCACCGTTATAAAACAGCGAAAAAGCCGTAAATGGCGGCGGCGCGATTTGCAGCGACGTGCAGTTTCATCCATTATAGCGGCGTCGCAGGCCTATTGCAATCCCGCGCACCAAAAAAAGGGATTGTCCCAAGAGCACGCCTCAGGATAATCCCTTTCGTTCTGTATTGAGCAAGCTAACGGTTAGACAAGCTCAATGATCGCCATCTCCGCGCAGTCGCCGCGGCGCGGGCCGGTCTTGATGATGCGGGTATAGCCGCCATTACGCTCCGCATACTTGGGCGCGATCTCGGAAAACAGGTTCGCAACGACCGCTTCCTTGGTCACGAACGCCATCGCCTGACGGCGGGACGCCAGCGTATTCTTCTTGCCCAGCGTAATCATTTTTTCAGTCAGCGGAGCAACTTCCTTGGCGCGGGCAACGGTGGTCTCGATCCTGCCGTTTTCAAGCAGGAAGGTCACCATCGCGCGCAGCATCGCCATTCTATGGTCGCTCGGCCTGCCGAGCTTACGGTTTCTTGCCATGGTTTTGTACCTCCATCAATAAGGTCGAAAAGCGCGGCGACGCGGCAAAACACCGCTGCGCTTCGTGCTGATCTTTTGCAAAGCGTTCCCCCGTCCTGGCAGGAACGCCGTTCGGACTTCCGTCCCAATGCGCCCCCGCCGCAGGCAAGCCGCCGAAGGCAGCTCCCCCGCGCCGCAGCGCGCATTCGATACGCCGCCAAAGGCGGCGGCGTGTACGTGGGTTTTGACTCCACTGCCTGAGCAGAGTGCGCCCTTAAGGGCGCGCGCAGGCTCAGGCCGAACCGCCGTGCGGGCTGCGCCCGCATCGGCGGAATCCGAATATTCCTTGTTCTCCAATTCCCAGAAAATCCGCAGATTTTCTGGGAGACGCGCAGCGTCAGTCCTCGCTCTTCGCCAGCTCCAGCCCCATCGCTTCCAGCTTGCCAATGACCTCTTCCAGCGACTTGCGGCCCAGGTTCCGAACCTTCATCATGTCCTCTTCCGAGGTGTTGATCAGGTCTTCGACCGTGTTGATGCCCGCACGCTTGAGACAGTTGAACGAACGCACCGAGAAATCGAGTTCCTCGATCGTCATTTCCAGCACCTTATCGTGCTGCGCCTCCGCCTTTTCGACGACCAGCGACTTCGAGCCGATCTCCTCCGACAGGTCGACAAACAGGTCCAGATGATCCCGCAGGATCTTCGCGCCCAGCGACACCGCGTCCCGCGCCGAAATGGTGCGGTCGGTCCAAACCTCCAGCGTCAGCTTGTCATAATCGGTCATGTTGCCGACACGGGTATTTTCGACCGTATAATTGACCTTGTATACCGGCGTGTAAATCGAGTCGACCGGGATCACGCCGATCGCAGTCTGATACTGCTTGTTGCGCTCCGCCGGAACATAGCCGCGGCCGGATGACAGGGTGATTTCCATGGACAGGCGCGCGTCGCTCATCAGGGTCGCAATGTGCAGGTCAGGATTCAGGATCTCGACCTCTGCGTCCGCGTGGATGTCGCCCGCTCTGACCTCGCCTTCGCCGTTTGCTTCAATGTAAACGGTCTTCGGGCCGTCGCACTGCAGCTTGGCTATGATCCCCTTGACGTTCAGTACGATCTCGGTGACGTCCTCCTTCACGCCGGGGATGGTGGAAAACTCGTGCTGTACTCCGGCGATCTTGATGCTGTTCGCCGCCGTACCCGGCAGGCTCGACAACAGGATCCGCCGAAGAGCGTTGCCCAGCGTCGTGCCATATCCGCGCTCGAGCGGTTCTACGACCAGTTTGCCGTAGCCGCCGTCCTCGGACAGGTGTTCGCAGTCAATACGCGGCTTTTCAATTTCGATCATGAAGATACCCTCCTTACATTCGGCCACAAATAAATAGATGAGTTTGGGCGCGAGCCATCCCAAACAGCCGCGCCCAGAAATGAGGGCGCTGGTTATTTGGAGTAGAACTCGACGATCATATGCTCGGCGACTTCGTAATCGATGTCGTCGCGCGTGGGCATTGCTACGATCCGGCCCTCGAAGGACTCGGCCGCCTTATCGATCCACTTGGGCATCGACTTCTTGCCGTTCTCCTCCAGCAGGGTCTTGAACTTGGTGGACGAACGGCTCTTTTCGCTGACCGCCACCGCGTCGTTGACCTTGACCTGATAGGACGGGATGTTGACCCGCTTGCCGTTCACAGTGAAGTGGCCATGGTTGACCAGCTGGCGCGCTTCGCGGCGGGTGTTTGCAAAGCCAAGACGGAAAACAACGTTGTCGAGCCGGCGCTCCAGCTCCTGAAGCATGACCTCGCCGGTCTTGCCGCCGGACTTGGACGCCTTTTCATAATACTTGCGCATTGGCTTCTCAAGCACGCCGTAAATGAACTTGACCTTCTGCTTCTCGTTCAGCTGCATGCCGTACTCCGACTGCTTGCGGCGGCTCTGCTTCGGGTTTCTCTTGGTCTCCTTGGAGTAGCCAAGCACTGCGGGGGACAAGCCCAGGGTCTTGCATCTCTTCAGAATGGGCTGCATATTCTTAGCCATGTTCGGTTTCCTCCTTGATTAGACTCTTCTTCTTTTGGGCGGGCGGCAGCCGTTGTGCGGGATCGGGGTCACGTCCTTGATCATGTTGACCTCGAGGCCTGCGGCCTGAAGCGCGCGGATCGCGGCTTCGCGTCCGGAGCCCGGGCCCTTTACGTAAACCTCGACCGTCTTGAGGCCGTGCTCCATCGCAGCCTTCGCGGCGGTCTCCGCAGCGGTCTGCGCCGCATACGGGGTCGACTTACGCGAGCCGCGGAAACCCATCTCACCGGCGGAAGCCCACGAGATGGCGTTGCCGTTCAGGTCGGTAATGGTCACGATGGTGTTGTTAAAGGAGGAGCGGATATGAGCCGCGCCCTTCTCGATATTCTTGCGCTCGCGGCGCTTGGTGCGCACGGCGGCGCCTCTTTTCTGAACCTTAGCCATGTTTTACGCTCCCTCCTTACTTCTTCTTGTTCGCAATGGTCTTCTTGGGGCCCTTACGGGTGCGCGCGTTGGTCTTGGTACGCTGGCCGCGCACGGGCAGGCCGCGGCGGTGGCGCAGGCCGCGATAGCAGCCGATCTCAACGAGACGCTTGATATTCAGGCCGATCTCGCGGCGAAGGTCGCCTTCCACGGTGTAGCCATGCTCAATGGCTTCGCGGAGCTTCGCGGCCTCTTCCTCGGTCAGGTCCTTGACACGGGTATCGGGGCTGATACCCGTCTTTGTCAAAATTTCATTCGAGAGCTTCCGCCCGATGCCGTAGATATAGGTCAGACCGATCTCTACGCGCTTTTCGCGGGGAAGGTCAACACCGGCAATACGTGCCATGTTAAAAATACCTCCAAGTATTCATCCTGAGACGTGTTTACGGGAATCAGTATAAGGGCCGTCTCCGCCCTTGCAGCGCCGCCCCCCTGGGGCGTGCTTGTCGGTCCCGTTCGATCAAATTCCAGGGCCGGCGCACAGCCATCGGCTGTGCCGACGGGCCCCATTCGCCCAAAATCCGCAGATTTCGGACGAGGCGCGGAGCACCCTCAGCCCTGCTTCTGCTTGTGCTTCGGGTTCTGGCAAATGACCATCACGCGGCCCTTGCGGCGGATGATCTTGCACTTTTCGCAGATCGGCTTTACAGACGGTTTTACCTTCATGGTTTTTGAACCTCCATCAAATCGGTTTGGTGGATAACGGCCCCCAGGCCACAGGGAGCCTCCGCCCGCCGGCGCGGCTTTTCCAGCCGCGCCCCATCACTTGGAACGCCAGGTGATACGACCGCGGGTCAGGTCGTAAGGCGACATCTGTACGGTGACCTTGTCGCCGGGTAAAATGCGGATAAAATTCATACGGAGCTTTCCAGAGATATGCGCGAGGATCTTGTGCCCATTGGGCAGCTCCACATTGAACATTGCGTTTGGCAGCGCCTCTATGACGGTACCTTCCAGCTCGATTACATCATCTTTAGCCATTCTGAATCTCTCCTCGCTCCTCAGAGTCGATGTTCTCCGCGTAAAGCGCCAGCGCCTTGCGGACGTCATTGTTTGACAGCCGCCCGGTGGAGAGCAGCTTTTCCCGCGTCCATCCATCGCATGGCGCGCGGTATTCGGTGTGCCTGCGTTTTTTGCGCTTGGGCCGTTCAAAGCGGCGGTTCTTGCCGTTCGCCAGCAGGAGATAGCCTGCCGAGACGCCGACCACAAGCATCGGCCTTCCGCTGTCGCGTCCGCGGATCGGGACCACGATATCTGATATCCTGGCGTCCTGCATCACAGCACCTCGCCGTCGATGTTGGTCAGGATCTCAGGCTCGCCGTCGGTGATCGCGACTGAATTTTCGTAATGCGCGCTCAGCTTGCCGTCCCGTGTCTTGACCGTCCAGCCGTCGGAATGGACCTTGACCGCATACGCACCCGCATTGACCATCGGCTCGATGGCAAGGGTCATCCCCTTTTGCAGCCGGATGCCGTGACCGGGGCGGCCGAAATTCGGCACCTCCGGCGATTCGTGAAGCTCAGCCCCGACGCCGTGCCCGACGTAGTCGCGCACGATGGAGAAACCATGCTTCTCGCAATAAGCCTGTACTGCATGGGAAATGTCGCTGACTCGTTTGCCCTCGCGGGCAAACCGGATGCCCTCATAGAAGCTCTGCCGGGTCACCTCGATCAACCGCCGCGCCTCGTCGGAAATCTCCCCGCAGGGCACGGTGCAGGCGCAGTCCCCATGGAACCCATGGTAAAACGCGCCCACGTCGATTTTCACGATGTCGCCTTCTTTCAGCACCCGTTTTTTCGACGGGATGCCGTGAATGACCTCATCATTGACCGAGATACAGGCCGCGCCGGGGAACCCGCCGTAGCCAAGGAAGGAAGGCTTTGCGCCAAACCCTTCGATGGTACGGCGGACGATCCGGTCGATCTCGCCTGTTGTGGCGCCGGGCCTGACGGCGTCCGCCGCCGCTTTCCGCGCAATTGCAGTAATACGGCCGGCGACGCGCATCGCTTCCAGCTCAGTTGTGCTCTTAATACGGATCATACCTCGATTCCCAGCGCCTCCGCCGCGAACTTTACGGTATTCTCAATCCCCTGCGTGCCATCAATCGCCTTGAGCTTACCCTGAGCCCGGTAATAGCCGACGAGCGGTTCCGTAGTCTCATGATAAGTGGCAAGACGTGACTGGACGACCTCGGGCTTGTCATCCGCGCGAATCACAATCGGATCGCCGCAGGCGTCGCAGATGCCCTCAGCCTTGGGTGGAAAGTTCTCGATATGGTAGGTCGCGCCGCACTTGAGGCAGACGCGCCTGCCGCTCATACGCTGGGCGATCACCTCGTCCGGTACCTCCAGGCTCAGGGCGCAATCGATCTTCGCGATCCGATCGAGCTCCTCCGCCTGCGGGATCGTGCGCGGGAAGCCATCCAAAATATACCCCTTCGAGCAATCCGGCTCGGCGACGCGGGCTTTCAGCAGCCCAATGACCAATTCATCGGGGACCAGCTTGCCCTCATCCATAAACGCCTTTGCCTTCCTGCCAAGGTCCGTACCATTTTTAATCGCCTCTCGGAGGATATTGCCGGTTGAAATGGACGGGACCCCCATCTTCTCGATCAGGATCGCCGCCAGAGTTCCTTTTCCTGCGCCGGGAGCGCCGAGCAGAATCAAATTCATTCAAGATCTCTCCTTCACGCTTACCATTATAAATTGTTACGAACAAAAAGGCTGTCGATTACGCAAGGGGAAACCCACGCATTCGCCCGGACGAAGCCGCCGCCGTTCTGGCGGCTTTGTCCCGCACAGTCTCACGGCCGGCAGGCCCCTATCCCCGCCGCAGCGGGAAACGGGAGTCCAGAGGGCAGAGCCCTCTGGCGCCGTCCGCGCAGGACCGGGGGCGCAGGGGGCAGAGCCCCCACTGCGTAATGGTAGCTGTTACTCAAGGAAGCCCTTGTGGTGCCGCATCATCAGCTGCGCCTCGACCGCCTGCATCGTCTCAAGCGCTACGCCCACGACGATAATGACTGAGGTGCCGCCAACCGCGACATTACGCAGCTGCGTCGAGAACGCGCCAATGACCAGCGGCACGATCGCAACTACGCCCAGGAAGAATGCGCCGACCAGTACCACCTTCGCCAACGCCTTCATGATAAAGTCCGCCGTCGGCTTGCCCGGACGGAAGCCCGGGATAAACCCGCCGTTCTTCTGGAGATTATTGGCAATTTCAACCGGGTTAAACTGGATGGACGCATAAAAATACGAAAAACCTACGATCAGCAGCGCGTAAAGCACGATATAGAACGGGTTCGTCTGCGAAAACAGGCTGAACACCGCCGTCGCTACCGGCCCGCGCTCCGCCGACCAGAACATCTCCACCGTCGCCGGGATCGAAAGGATCGACGACGTGAAAATGATCGGCATGACGCCCGTCGCATTTACTTTGATCGGCAAATGCGTCGACTGCCCGCCATATACCTTCCGCCCCACTACGCGCTTCGCGTACTGGATCGGAATCCGCCGCTCCGCATTCGACATGAACACGATGAACGACAGGATGAACAGCCCCACCGCGATCATCACAACCGCTTCCACGATCCCGCGCGCCGAACCGCCCGAAATCATGACCCAGAACGTCTGCGCCAGCTGCGGCCCGCGCGAGATAATGCCCGCAAACAGGATGATCGAAATGCCGTTGCCAATGCCATGCTCGGTGATATGCTCCCCAAGCCACATGACAACCGCCGAGCCCGCCATGAACGTCAGGATCAGCGTTACCACCGCCAGCGGATGGGTCGTCGAAAGCAGGTTGTAATTGCGCAGCATCACATAATACGAGAAGCCCTGGATCAGGCCGATCACGACCGTCAGATAGCGTGTCCAGGACGCGATCTTGCGACGCCCTTCCTCGCCTTCCTTCGCGACCGCCTCCAACGCGGGGATCGCCACAGTGAGCAGCTGCAATATGATGGATGCGTTGATATACGGGCTGATCGACATCGCGAACAGCGTCGCGTTCGACAGGCCGCCGCCCGTAAAGATGTTCAGGTAGCTCAACGCCGACCCCGACTCGGAAAGCTGCTCAAACAGCTGCCCGAGCGCCGCCGTATCAATAAACGGCACCGGGATGTTCGCGCCAAGCCGGAATACCAGCAGGATCATTGCCGTGTACAGGATCTTCTTGCGAAGCTCCTGCACCCGCCAGGCGTTCTTTAACGTTTGGAACACGCTTAAATCACCTCAGCCTTTCCGCCCGCTGCTTCGATCTTCTCCTTGGCAGAAGCGGAGAAAGCAGCCGCTTTGACGGTCAGCTTCTTGGTGAGGTCGCCGCCGCCCAGGATCTTGACGCCGTCCTTCTCACGGGACACAACGCCAGTTTCGAGCAGCAGCTCTGTGGTGACTTCGGTGCCGTCCTCAAACCGGTTGAGTACGGAAACATTGACCGGCGCGTAGGTCGTGCCGAAAATGTTCTTGAAACCGCGCTTGGGCAGGCGGCGGGCAAGCGGCATCTGGCCGCCCTCAAAACCGGGGCGTACGCCGCCGCCGGAACGCGCCCACTGGCCCTTGTGTCCGCGGCCGGCGGTCTTGCCGTTGCCGGAGCCCGCGCCGCGGCCCTTGCGATAGGGCTTCTTCGCGGAGCCTTCGGCAGGCTGCAGGTCATGAAGCTTCATGGGTTACGCCTCCTCTACTTCCAGCAGGTAACCGATCTTTGCGATCTTGCCGCGCGTGCAGGCATTATCGGGCTGGATGGTCACATCATTGATCTTCTTCAAACCCAGAGCGTGGGCGGTCGCAATATGCTTTTCCAGGCGGCCCGCCAGGCTCTTTTTCAGGGTAATTTTCATGTTCGCCATTGTCATTACCCTCCTTACAGTTCGCTTACGTCTTTGCCGCGCACGGCCGCGACCTGCGCCGCGTCGCGCATGGACTTCAGCCCCTCGATCGTCGCAATCACGACGTTCTGCGGGTTGTTGGAACGCAGGCACTTGGTACGGATGTCCTTGATGCCCGCCATCTCGACGACCGCGCGCACCGCGCCGCCCGCAATCACGCCGGTACCGGGAGCCGCCGGCTTGAGCAGCACGCGGCCCGCGCCGAATTCCCCGACGACCTCATGCGGGATGGTCGAGCCCTTCGTGGTGATCTTGACGAGGTTTTTCTTCGCGGCGTCGATGCCCTTGCGGATCGCGTCCGGCACTTCGGCGGCCTTGCCAAGGCCGTAACCGACCGTGCCCTTGCCGTCGCCTACGACGATCAGCGCCGAGAACTTCATGACGCGGCCGCCCTTGACCGTCTTCGATACGCGGTTCAGGGCGACGACGGTCTCTTTGAACTCGTCCTCTCTCTTGTCGTTTCTATCAAACTTAGCCATGTTGAACCTCCTCCCGACTTAAAACTGCAGGCCGCCCTCGCGGGCGCCCTCAGCGAGTTCCTTGACCCGCCCGTGGTACAGGTAGCCGCCGCGGTCGAACACAACGTTCTCGATGCCCTTTGCCTTGCAGCGCTCTGCAATGGCCTGGCCGACCTTCTTCGCAGCGTCTTTGTTCCCGCCGTACCCGGCGAAGTCCTTCTCGATCGTCGAAGCGGAGGCGATGGTCACGCCGTTTACGTCGTCGATGACCTGTGCATAGATGTTTTTCGCACTTCTGAATACGTCCAGGCGCGGACGCTCGGGCGTCCCGCTTACCTTGCTGCGCACTCTCTTATGGCGCTTCAGGCGCGCCTTATTGGAATCTTTCTTTGCAACCATTTCAGCACACGCTCCTTTCTTACTTCTTCTTGCTGCCGGTCTTGCCTTCCTTGCGGCGGATGACCTCGTCGGCGTACTTGATGCCCTTGCCCTTGTAAGGCTCCGGCGGACGCTTCTCGCGGATCTCGGCTGCAAATTGGCCGACCTGCTGCTTGTCAGGGCCGGAAATGACGATCTTGTTCGCGGTCGGGCACTCGATCGTGATGCCCTCGACCTCGGACACGACCACCTGGTGGGAGTAGCCCAGGTTCATGACCAGGTCCTTGCCGGTCTTCTGCACGCGGTAGCCGACGCCGTTGACGTCCAGCTCCTTCTTGAAGCCCTCGGTCACGCCGACCACCATGTTGTGGATCAGGCTGCGGGTCAGGCCGTGCAGCGCCCGGTTCTGCTTCTCGTCGTTCGGCCGGGTCACGAGGATCTCGTTGCCCTCGACCTTGACGGTCATATTCGGATGGATGGTGCGCTTGAGCTCTACCTTTGCGCCCTTGACGGAGATCTCGCTGCCGTTGACGGTAACGGTCACGCCTGCGGGGATCGTGATAGGCATTCTGCCAATTCTCGACATACTAATTCCCTCCTTACCAGACGAACGCGAGGACTTCGCCGCCGACATTCAGCTCGCGAGCCTTCTTGTCGGTCATGACGCCCTTGGATGTGGAGACGATCGCGACGCCCAGGCCGCGCAGCACCTTCGGCAGCTCCTGCGCCCCCGCGTATACGCGCAGGCCGGGCTTGGAAACGCGCTTGAGGCCCGTGATGGCCTTCTGGCGGTTCGCGCCGTACTTGAGGGTGATGCGGATGATGCCCTGCGTGCCGTCGTCTACGATCTGGAACGCTTTGATGTAGCCCTCGTCGAGCAGGATCTGCGCGATGGACTTTTTCATCTTGCTCGCCGGTACGTCCACGCTTTCGTGGCGTGCGGAACCGGCGTTGCGGATACGGGTCAGCATATCCGCGATGGGATCGGTGATCTGCATTTACTTTTGCTCCTCTCGAAGTTAGGAGGCCGTTCAGGCAATCGTCCCGAGGATTATCCTGCGTGCCCCCCACTTTTCAGATTTCTCCCCGCCGCGGCCTTTCCGCTGCGGGCGCTGTGGCGCTCCCGGAAGCGCGCTTCCGCCCTTCCGAAAGATATAACGAATTGTTGGTCCAAACGCCGCTTAGACCAACAATTTATTATAGCATGATTTTGACGCGCTTTTCAAGCGTCATTTTGCTGTATTTTTGCCCGGAACCGGGCTTTCAGCAGTCGCTTTTTGCCAATCCCCCGGCCTCGGGCAGGCTCCCGCCGGCACAGCTCCTGCGCCGGCGGCAGAGCGGCCCTTTTACCAGCTCGCCTTGCGCACGCCCGGGATCTGGCCCTTATAAGCCAGCTCGCGGAAGCAGATACGGCAGATGCCGTAGTTGCGCAGGTAGGCGTGCGGACGGCCGCAGATCTTGCAGCGGTTGTACTGCCGGGTCGAGAACTTCGGAGTCTTCTGCTGCTTGAGTACCATTGCCTTCTTCGCCATGTGAATCCTCCTCCTTCTTACTTCGCGAACGGTGCGCCCAGCATCCCGAGCAGCTCCCGCGCTTCTTCATCGGCAGCCGCCGTGGTGCAGATCACTACGTCCATGCCGCGTACCTTGTCGATCTGGTCATAGGAGATCTCCGGGAAGATCAGCTGTTCCTTCAGGCCCAGCGCATAGTTCCCGCGCCCGTCGAACGCGTCCGGGCTGATGCCGCGGAAGTCGCGCACACGCGGCAGCGCCACGTTGAACAGGCGGTCGAGGAATTCCCACATCCGGTCGCCGCGCAGCGTGACCTTCACGCCGACCGGCATGCCTTCGCGCAGCTTGAAGTTCGCGACCGACTTCTTCGCGTTCGTGATGACCGGCTTCTGGCCGGTGATCGCCGTCAGGTCGCGCACGACCGCTTCGAATACCTTCGAGTTGCCGTAGGCTTCCTTGCCGCAGCCTACGTTGACCACGATCTTGTCAAGCTTCGGGATCTGCATGACGCTTTTGTATTCAAACTTTTTCATCAGAGCAGGCGCGACCTCTGCGGTATATTTATCCTTTAAATTCGGCATTGGTTCCGTTTCCCTCCTCTTTACAGCGTCTCGCCGCAGTGCTTGCAGACCGCGGCCTTCTTCCCGTCCGTCAGCAGCTTGTGCGCCGGGCGGGTCGGCTTGTTACACTTCGGGCACACGCGCATCACCTTGCACGCGCGCAGCGCCCCTTCGCGCTTGACGATGCCGCCGGTCTCGCCCTGGCGGCGCGGCTTGACATGGCAGGTGAGCATGTTCACGCCCTCCAGCACGACCATGCCTTTCTTTACGTCGACGGAAAGGACCTTGCCGCGCTTGCCCTTTTCCTTACCCGACAGGACGACTGCGGTGTCGCCCGATTTTACATGCAGCGTATTCATCTTCCGGCGGCCTCCTTACAGTACTTCGGGAGCCAGCGACAGGATCTTCATATAATCCTTATCGCGCAGCTCGCGCGCCACGGGCCCAAAGATACGGGTCCCTCTCGGGTTCTTGTCTTCCTTGATGATGACAGCCGCGTTCTCGTCGAACCGGATATAGCTGCCATCCGCACGGCGCAGCCCCTTCACGGAGCGGACGATCACGGCCTTCACCACGTCGCCCTTCTTCACGCCGCCGCCCGGCGTCGCCTTGCGCACCGAGCAGACGATCACGTCGCCGATATTGCCGTAACGGCGGGTGGAGCCTCCGAGCACACGGATGCACTTCAGCTCCTTCGCGCCGCTGTTGTCTGCCGCGCGCAGAAATGTTTCCTGCTGGATCATGTGCGGTTCTCCTCCTTACTTCGCCTTCTCGATGACCTCGACCAGGCGCCATCTCTTGTCCTTCGACAGCGGGCGGGTCTCCATCACCTTTACCTTGTCGCCGATCTTGCACTCGTTGTTTTCGTCGTGCGCCTTCAGCTTGTATGTGCGCTTGATGACCTTCTTATACAGCTTGTGCTGCACGCTGTCCTCGATCGCAACTACGATGGTCTTGTCCATCTTATCGGAAACGACCTTGCCGGTCCTCGTTTTGCGTAACGCTCTCTCGCTCAACTTCGCTTACCTCCTTACTTTGCCGCAAGCTGAAGCTCGCGGAGAACGGTGTTGACACGCGCGATATCGCGCTTGACCTCAGAAATCTTGTTCACGTTTTCCAGCTGGTTGGTCGCGTGCTGAAGCCGCAGGTTAAAGAGGTCCTTTTTCAGCTCGCCGAGCTTGGCGGTCAGCTCTTCCGCCGACAGCTCTCTGATCTCTTTTGCCTTCATCATTCTTCACCACCAATCTTGGTCTCACGGGTCACGAACTTGGTCTTCACCGGCAGCTTGTGGCTGGCAAGGCGCAGCGCCTCGCGTGCGATCTCCTCCGATACGCCCGCGATCTCGAACAGAACGCGGCCCGGCTTGACCACCGCTACCCAATATTCGGGCGAGCCCTTACCGGAACCCATTCGGGTCTCGGCCGGCTTTTCGGTGACCGGCTTGTCGGGGAAGATCTTGATCCAGACCTGGCCGCCGCGCTTGATATAACGCGTCATCGCGATACGCGCCGCCTCGATCTGGTTGGAGGTGATCCAGGCCGGCTCGGTCGCCGCGATGCCATAATCACCGTATGCTACGAAATTGCCGCGGGTGGCCTTGCCCTTCAGGCGGCCTCTGTGGACGCGGCGGTATTTGACTCTCTTTGGGAGCAGCATTAGCGATTGCCTCCTTCCTGCTGGCGGGGCGCACGGCGCTCCCCGCGGTCGTTCCGACGGCGGCGGTCGCCATCGCGGCGGTCCCTGCGGTCGCGGCGCTCAAACGCCGGCTTGGGCGCTTCAATCGAACGGCCCAGGCGCGGCCCGCCGGTCAGCACTTCGCCCTTGTAGATCCAGACCTTACAGCCGATCTTGCCATACGTGGTGTTCGCCTCGGCAAAGCCGTAGTCGATATCGGCGCGCAGCGTCTGCAGCGGGATGGTGCCTTCATGATAATGCTCGGTGCGCGCGATCTCCGCGCCGCCCAGACGGCCCGAGCAGCAGGTCTTGATGCCCTTCGCGCCCATGCGCATCGCGCGGCCCATCGACTGCTTCATCGCGCGGCGGAACGAAATGCGCTTCTCCAGCTGCGCCGCAATGTTCTCCGCGACCAGCTGCGCGTTGGTGTCCGGGTTCTTGATCTCGATGATGTTGATCTTCACCGGCTTGCCGATCATCTTCGCAACGTCGGCCTGGAGCTTCTCGATCTCCGCGCCGCCCTTGCCGATCACCATGCCCGGCTTCGCGCACTGGATGAAAATGCGCACTTCCTTCGTGGTACGCTCAATCTCGATGCCCGGCACGCCTGCGGCGAACAGCAGCTTCTTGAGGTACTCACGGATCTTGTGGTCTTCCACGAGGAGGTCGCCGAACTCGCTGTCCTTCGCGAACCAACGGGAATCCCAATTCTTGATTACGCCCACACGGAGCCCGTGCGGATTCACTTTCTGGCCCATTGTTTACCCTCCTCTTACTCTTTCTCCGCCAGGACGATGGTCACGTGCGACGTCCGCTTCAGGATGCGGAACGCACGGCCCTGTGCGCGCGGCATGACGCGCTTCATCACCGGTCCGGGAGCCACATGGACTTCCTTCACATACAGGTTCGAGCCGTCCATGTCGTGGTTGTTCTCGGCGTTGGCGATCGCGCTCTTGAGCAGCTTCGCCATCACCTCGGAGGCGGCCTTCGGGGTGTTCAGGATGATCGCCATCGCGGTCCCCGCGTCCTTGCCGCGGATCAGGTCGCAGATCAGCTTCATCTTGCGGGGGGTCATGCGCACGTTGCGCACGATTGCTTTTGCTTCACTCATGTTGCTTTACCCCCTTACTTGCCGTTGTTGGAGGTCTTGCTGCCCGCATGCCCTCGGTAGGTGCGGGTCGGCGCGAACTCACCCAGCTTGTGGCCGACCATGTCCTCGGTCACATAGACCGGCACATGCTTGCGGCCGTCGTGTACGGCGATGGTGTGCCCGACGAATTCGGGGAATATCGTGGAGGCTCGCGACCAGGTCTTGACGACCTTCTTTTCGCCGGCCTCGTTCATCGCAGTGACCCTTTTGTAAAGCTCAGGAGCCACAAAGGGGCCTTTTTTAACGCTTCTGCCCATGTTTCCTGTCTCCTTTCCTTACTTGCCGTTACGCCGCCGCACGATCTGCTTGTCGGTGCGGTGGTTCTTCTTGCGGGTCTTGTAACCCATCGCGGGCTTGCCCCACGGGGTGACCGGGGACGGACGGCCGATCGGGCTCTTGCCCTCGCCGCCGCCGTGCGGGTGGTCGCACGGGTTCATGACCGAACCGCGCACCGTCGGGCGGATGCCCATGTGACGGGTACGGCCAGCCTTGCCGATCTGCACGTTGGAATGGTCCTGGTTGCCGACCTGGCCGATCGTCGCCTTGCATTCCAGACGGATATAGCGGACTTCGCCGGAGGGCAGGCGGACCTGCGCCCGGCCGTTCTCCTTCGCCATCAGCTGCGCCGCAACGCCCGCTGAGCGGACCAGCTGCGCGCCCTTACCCGGGTACAGCTCAATGTTGTGGATAACCGTACCGACCGGGATGTTCGCGATCGGCAGGCAGTTGCCGGGCTTGATGTCGGCGTCCGGGCCGGATACGACCAGGTAGCCGATCTTCAGCCCTTCGGGCGCGAGGATATAGCTCTTGGCGCCGTCCTCGTATTCGATCAGGGCGATGTTCGCCGAGCGGTTCGGATCGTATTCGATCGTCTTCACCGTCGCATTGCCGGTGCGCTGGCGCTTGAAATCAATAATGCGGTATTTCTGCTTGTTGCCGCCGCCGTGGTGACGGACGGTGATGCGGCCGTAGCTGTTGCGGCCCGCATGCTTTTTCAGCTTTTCGAGAAGGCTCTTCTCGGGCTTCACCCGGCTCAGGCCCTTGTTCGACAGGACGGTCATGTTCCTGCGCGAAGGCGTCGTCGGGTTGAAAGTCTTGATCGCCATAGTGGTGTTTCAACTCCTTGTTTTCTGTTACTTATCGGGGTGCCTTCCCCATAGTCGCGCGCCGCTGTGCGCGCTTATTGGAAGATGGTTTAAACCATGTTCTCGAAGATCTCGATCTTCTTGGAATCCTCGGTCAGGGTGACGACCGCTTTCTTCACCGCAGGAGTCTTGCCGGTGTGCACGCCCATGCGCTTCCACTTGCCCGGCAGCTTGATGGTGTTGACCTTCTTGACCTTCACGCCGAAGATCTCTTCAACAGCCTTGCGGATCTCGATCTTGTTCGCGTCGCGGGCGACCTCGAATACATATTTGTTGTCGGCCAGGCCCTCCATGGAGCGCTCGGTGATGACCGGCTTGCGGATAATATCGTAAGCGAATTTCATTCTGCGTAAACCTCCTCGATCTTCGCGACTGCCGCCTTATCGATGATGAACTTGTCGGCATTCAGGATGTCATACACGTTCAGGGTGCTGGCGATGGTGGTACGCACGCCGGGGATGTTTGCCGCCGACTTGACGACGTTTACACGGACCTCCGGGGTCACGACAAGGCTCTTGCTGTCCTGCGCGTCCAGCGCCTTGAGGAAGCCCGCGAAGTTCTTGGTCTTGATCTCGCCGAGGTCGAGCCCGTCGATCACAATGATCTCGCCCGCCGCCGCCTTCGCGCTCAGCGCGGAGAGCATCGCAAGGCGCTTGACCTTCTTGTTCAGCGTATAGTTATAGCTTCTCGGCTTGGGGCCCAGCGCGATGCCGCCGTGGGTCCACTGGGGGGAACGGATGGAGCCCTGGCGCGCACGGCCGGTGCCCTTCTGCCGCCACGGCTTGATGCCGCCGCCGCGCACCTCCGCGCGGGTCAGCGTCGATTGGGTGCCCTGCCGGCGGTTGGCCAGCTGGTTCTTCACTGCCGCGTGCATGACCGGTACATTCGGCTCGATGCCGAATACCGCCGCGTTCAGCTCCATTTCGCCGGTCTTTTCACCAGCCATGTTGTAAACTGCTACTGTAGGCATTTCTGTTTCCTCCTCCCGTTACTTTCTTGCCGAAGCCTTCTGCGGGTTCTTGCTGACGCCGGCTGCCGGGCCCTTCGCGATCGGGTTCTTCTTCACCGTATCCTTCAGGATTACGATGCCGCCCTTCGGGCCGGGGATCGCGCCGCGCACGGCGATCATGTTCAGCTCGGGGTCGACCTTCACCACGTCAAGGTTCTGCACCGTGACCTGCTCCGCGCCCAGATGGCCGGGCATCATTTTGCCCTTCATGATCTTGGACGGGTCAGAGCACGCGCCCATCGAGCCCTGATGGCGGTGCATCGGGCCTGCGCCGTGGCTCATCGGGGAGCGGCCCGCGTTCCAGCGCTTGATAACGCCCGCGTAGCCCTTGCCCTTGGAAGTGCCGGTCACGTCGACGTAGTCGCCCTCGGCGAAAACGTCCGCCTTCAGCACGTCGCCCACGCTGTAGACCGAGCAGTCGGACAGGCGGAACTCCTTCAGGTACTTCTTCAGCGCTTCGCCCGCCTTCTTCAGGTGGCCGAGCTGGGGCTTGTTGAGCTTGCGCTCGATGATGTCCTCAAAGCCGAGCTGGATGGCGTTGTAGCCTTCCTTTTCAACGGTCTTGACCTGGGTCACGACGCAGGGGCCTGCTTCGATGACGGTCACAGGGATGACCTTGCCCTCAGCGTCGAAGATCTGGGACATGCCGACCTTCTTGCCGATGATTGCTTTCTGCATGTTGTTTTCCTCCTTAAAAGGTTATTGGTTGGCCCGCACATTGGTCATACGGGGCAACTTGACCCTGCCGCGCGGATCGCGGCCAGGTGCAAACCGCGGGGTGGGTTGGGCCCGCAGTTTGTTTGCAAATTATCAGGGGCAGAGACCTTTTCCGGTCTCCGGCCCGGGCTGGGGTTTGTATTGTTCCTCGCCAGTCCCGATATAGAGCATGAAGTCAACGATCTCCCGCTCGCTCCAACCGGCGGCCCGCAGCCCTAAGAGAAGTCTTGCGGCCTCCGCCGCCTCTATGCCGTTTTACAGCTTGATCTCGATGTCAACGCCAGCCGGAAGGTCGAGGCTCATGAGGCTTTCGACAGTCTTCTGCGCCGGGTTCAGGATATCGATCAGGCGCTTGTGCGTGCGGCGCTCGAACTGCTCGCGGCTGTCCTTATATTTATGAACGGCGCGAAGGATGGTGATGATCTCGCGCTCGGTGGGCAGCGGGATGGGGCCGGACACTTTCGCGCCCGTGCGCTTTGCGGCTTCGACGATCTTCTCGGCGCTCTGGTCGATCAGCTCATGGTCGTAAGCCTTCAGACGGATACGGATTTTCTCAGCGTTAGCCATTGTGGTTTTTCCTCCTCGTACTTGTCGTACATTGTAATAATGCGACCCGTCACGGAGAGAAACTGCAACCCTGCCAAGCGTATCTCGGCCGGGCATGAAAAGAACCGGGGCGCACCTGTAGTGCATGGATCCGGTCAACAAAACACGAGTGGTTCCGGCCATCGGCCTTCCGGCGCAGGAGTGCGCTGGGGGTTCCGAATTTACGCGGGAACATCATGTTGCGCCGTCGGGGCAGAACGCCCTTCCGGCCAGATAGCAGTTATCTCAACCGCCCGATTGTCGGACCTACTCCGCTGAAGTTACCCGGGACATAAGGTACCGGCAATCTCCAGCATCATCGCGTGACTGCGCAGACCGCAGTGCTTAATAAGCATATAACAAACCCGGCTGGAAGTCAAGCCTTTTCGTAGAAATTTTTCGCATTTTTTTGGGGAAAACGCCGATAGCCCGGCAAGCCCGCCGGACAGCGGGACGTTGATACAGCTGCCCCCACAAAATGCGGGCTTTTTTCAGGCTTTCTGCGTGGAAAGAACACATTGAACCGCGCCACAGGCGCGGCAGCGGCGGAACGGCGTTGGTTGCGCCCGCAACCTGCATCCCACGGGCGCCCGCGGGCACAGCGCCCCTCGGCCAAACGCAAACCGGACAGGGGCAAGCCCGTCCGAAGCCCATTCAGTGCGAATCGGCGCAGCGCGGGCTGGCCGCCGCAAACAATCCTTGGCGTAAACCGGCAAAAAGCACGCCAGCCGGGAAGCCCCTCGGCGGGCGCGCTCCGATCGCGCGCCAAGTTTGCACGCCGTCCAGCGGGCAAAAAACAAGCCCTGTCCCGTGAAGGACAAGGCTTATCCTGGAGGTACCACCCAGAATCGAACTGGGGATCAGGGAGTTGCAGTCCCACGCCTTACCGCTTGGCTATGGTACCGGATCCTGGAGCGGATGACGAGGCTCGAACTCGCTACCTCCACCTTGGCAAGGTGGCGCTC
>CAJUGU010000024.1 GCA_910586105.1 uncultured Eubacteriales bacterium
CCAGAGGGGCGGACGCGCCCCTTTGGCGCTCCCCGCGTAGGGGCGGGTGCAGGGCAGAGCCCTGCCGCTCCCCGCGCAGGGGCTCCTGGCGTTACACCGGTACGGCGCTTTGCAGCGTCCGCACTATGTAGATCGCCAGCAGCACCAGCACCGGGATCGACGTCAGGAACCAGCGCGTTACAGGGAACCCTTCGCCGCGGCACCATTCCACCATCTCACGCCGCCGAGTCAGGCACCAGTACAGCAAGTACGCCGCGCTCAGCAGCATCATAATCGAGTAGGCCATCCATACCGCGTCCCATTCGTCCGGCAGCAGGCTGATCAGCTCCACCGACAGGTTGTTCGCCGCGTGTACAAGGATGGACGCACGCAGCGAATAACGCTGCGCGATATAGCCCAGCAACAGCCCGCAGCCAATCGCCACCGGCAACTGCACCAGATTGGTATGCATCAGCCCGAACAGCGCCGCGCTGGCAAACAGCGCAAACCCGCGCCCCCAGGGCAGCAGCCAGCGCTGCACCGCGCCGCGGAAGATCAGCTCCTCAACGAGCGGCGCAATGACGATCGAATACACAAACATCGACACCGTGACCGAAGCGCCAGTCGAGATCTCCGTCGCCTGTTCCAGCGAGTATCCCAGGCTTTCCACGAAGTTTTCAATCGGGATCGTCACCAGCATCGACAACAGTTGGATACCGTTCAGCGCCACGATCGCCAGCAGAAACTGCGGGATCCGCATACGCTCCCCCCGCTCCGTGCGGCGCAGTCGCCGCCCCAGCAGGATCAGCACCACCGCCAGCCCCACCAGCGAGGCGGCGATCATGTCAAGCCCGCTGTTCATCAGGATATCATACATCGCGTCGGTGCTGAGCGACGGGTCGCGCCACCAATGGTACTGCACAAGCACATCCTGAATGGAATACGCCGTCAGCACCAGCAGCGCCTCCTGAAGGATCAGGGCGATGGCAAGACGGCGGAAATCCTGCTTCGCCTGCCTTCTCAGGTCGTATTCTTCATCCCACATCGCGTTTCTCCTCTCTGCTGCGCAGCCGGAGGCGCGGATAATGCCCGTCGCTGAGCACCACGCCCAAAATGACCAGCGCCACCCCAACTGCGCCCGCCGGCGTCAACCGTTCGCCCAGTACCATCGCCGCTACAACGATCGTCACAACCGGCGTCGCGTAAATATACACGCTCGATTTCACCGCGCCCAGATAACTGACCGCCGTGTTCCACGACACGAACCCAACCGCCCCCGCCAGAAAGCTGAGATGCGCCAGATTCAGCAGGTTCACAGGCCGCGCCAGCTCCGCGAGCGCGGGCGAAAAGCCGGAATGCAGCACGTAGGGCGACATGAACACAAGCCCCCACAGGAAAAACCGCCGGGTCAGCAGCCCGGGCTTGTAACCGGCTTCCGACAGCCGCCGCACCATGATCGAATACACGCCCCATGCGACCGCGGCCAGCAGCGCCAGCAGGTCGCCTTTTGGGTTGATGCGCACCCCGCCGCCGCTGTAATTCAGCAGGAATACCCCTGCGACCGCCGACACGAAGCCCGCGAAAAAGCTGGGCTTCAGCCGTTCGCCTGGCAGGAAGACGCAGGCGAAGATCGCCGTGAACAGCGGGGCAATCGACACGATCACGCCGATGTTTGACGCGGTGGAATATTGCAATGCGATATTCTCGAACGAATAATAGATCGTGATGCCGCACAGGCCCGCGATCGCGCACCACAGCTCATGCTTGCGTTCCTGCAGGCGCAGCACCCGTGGGTTGAAAGCCCAAAGCGCCAGATAGCCCAGCCCGAAGCGGATAAACAAAATCTCCGCCGGGGAGAAGGCGCGCAGAAGCACCTTGGTCGAAATGAAGGTCGTGCCCCAGATCAAAATCGTCATGCCCGCAAACAAATGCCCGCGGAGCTCTTTCGACAGGTTCATTTCCATCCATCCTTTCTCTGTATAAAATAAAAGACCCTCCTCGGGAGTTCTTTCCGAATCGTGCGCCGCGCAGAGCGGCCCGCCGTCTGGCCGAAAGCCCGGCCGGGCGCGGCAGGGGCTCCTGACAAGCGGCGTTCCCTCCGGGCGCGCCGCTATCGGATGAAGCCGCCGCCGATGATGATATCCCCATCGTAGAAGACCGCCGCCTGCCCCGGCGCCGGGGCGCGGACGCTGTTCTCAAACACGACCCGCACCGAATCGCCCTCCGGGTAGACCGTCGCGCGGCTAGAATGCCGGGAAAACCGTACCCGCACCTCGCAGGGGAACGCGCCCGCCGCCGCGTATTCCGGCGCACAATAATGGACGTGGTCGGCATACAGCTCGTCTTGCATCGGGTCCGTCGAAGAAAGTACGACCTCATTGGTTCCGGGACGCAGTTCGGCGACGAACAGCCGGTGCTCTGCCGGGATGCCCAGCCCCCTGCGCTGTCCGACCGTATAGCGGTGCACGCCGCGGTGACGCCCCAGCACTTTGCCCGTCTCATCTACAAAGTTGCCCTCCGGCAAATGGACGCCGTGCGCTTCCAGCCAGCCGCACCAGTCGCCGTCCGGGATAAAGCACAGATCCATGCTGTCCTTCTTTCCCGCCGCCGGGAGCTGCGCCTGCGCCGCCAACGCCCGCACCTGCCGTTTGTCTTCCGTCTCCCCCAGCGGGAAGATGCAGCGGTCTAAGATTTCGCGCGGCAGGCGGTGCAGCATGTAGCTTTGATCCTTCGCGCTGACGCCGCGCAGCAGCAGCGCCCGCCCTTCGGCGTCCCTTCCGATCCGGGCGTAATGCCCGGTCGCCAGCCAGCGCGCGCCAATCTGGTCGGCGTACTCCGCGAGCGCGGCGAATTTGATCGTCGGGTTGCAGACCACGCATGGGATCGGCGTCCGCCCTGCGCGGTACTCCGATTTGAAATATTCGCAGACCGTTCCTTCGAACGGCTCCTGTTTCCGTGCGATATGCAGCGGGATACCCAGACTGTCCGCCGCGCTTTGCGCCTCCTCTGCGCCGCCGAGCCCCAGCTCTAAATACAGGCCGTGTACCGCAAAGCCGCGTTCCCGCAGCAGCAGCGCCGCCGTCGCCGAATCCACGCCGCCGGACAGCCCCAGGACTACTTTTTCCATCAACGCACCTCCCAATTCTCCACGCCGGCAAAAAGCTGATACGGGAGCGGGTCAAAATTTACCAGACCGCCCGCGCGCGCGACGACCTGACTGCGCTCGAACGCGATCGGTACGATCGGCAGCTCTGCCGAAAAGGTTTCATAAAATGCCGTTTTGTCCCCGCTGGCGCGAGCAGCGGACAGCGCCGCTTCATATGCTTCGCTGCTGTAGCCGCCGTAGTTCAGCGCGCCGTCGGTGAACGTCAGCGCACGGAGGTCGAAATCCGGCGTCAGCATGGTTTCGCCATAAAAAATATCGAATTTGCCGCGTTCCAGCGCCGTGAGATACTCCTCATAGGATACGGCGTTCACGCTCGCGTCGATGCCGATCGCCTGCATTTCCGCCGCGATCGCCTGCGCCGCCGCGACCTTGTACGGGTTGTCGCTGTTGACCAGGATCGACGCCTCAAATTTTTCGTGCCAGTAGGGCGTATACCACGGCGTCGGGGGCGGGATATAATCCAAAATGCCGTCCCCGTTGGAATCGCCGAAGCCCGCTGCGTTGAGCAGTTCCAGCGCGGTGGGCGATTCGGCCGCGGCGGCGGATGCGGGCTGCGGATTAACCGGCAGGACTGCCGGTTCGGCATAATTTTGCAGCTGCGTCGTACACAGCGACGCGCGCTGGAGCAGCTGGCTCAGCGCCTGCCGGACGGCCGCCTGCCCAAGCGCCCCGTGACTGTGGTTGAACCCCAGATAGTGGAAATCGGTCGTGCGCGTCTGATAGACGTTGAACGCGCCGTTTACCGAGGACGCGCGCGCCGAAATGCGCTCGACGCGGGTCAGCGAAATATCGCCGGTGTCGAAGCCCGCCGACAGCTGTTCCGCATGCTCGGCGGTGACCAGCGTGAGCGTGTCAAACGCCGTCGCGGCGCCGCCGTGCCAGTTTTCGTTTGCGATCAGCCGCCACTTGCCGTCAGCCTGTTCGGGACGGTAAGGGCCGGTGCCGTCGGCGAAGGTATCCACCGCCGTGCCCGCGCGGCAGACCGGCACGTCAAGCAGCGCCGGGAAATCCGCGTTCGGGCTGGTCAGCGTGACCGTCAGTTGGCTGCCCTCCGGTACGATCGACGCGACGTCGGTAAAACGGGCGTGATAGGGCGACGTTTCATCCGCGATCGCCACCTGCCAGCATGCCGCAACGTCGTTTGCCGTCAACGTTTCGCCCGACCAGAAGGCCACGCCTTCCTTGATCCGGAAGGTCCAGGTTACGCCGCTCCCCTCGTAGCTTTCGCAAAGCACGGGGACCGGCTGGAAATCGTCGTCCAGCTCGAACAGCCCTTCATACAGCGCCTCCACAAGGATGCGGTTGACCCGCGTGCGGGTGGATACCGGGCTGACCGGTTCCCCGGTGTCGTAGGCGAGGCCGAGATAGCCCGCCTGCGCGGTGTCCTTCGTCTCGGTCTCAGACGCCTGCTCCTGCTGCGGAACGGGTTCGGACGGCAGCGCTTCGCAGCCGGTCAGGAGCAACGCCAGCAGCAGCGCGGCGGCCCGCTTTTGTATCGTATGCTTGCTCACAGGCTGATGACCCCCGCATGTACGCCGCGCACCCCATGGGTCACGCGGTGCGACCAGAATTCATCGCTCCGGCAGTAGGTACACAGGCCGGAGTCGATGATGTTTTCGGGCAGCAGCCCCGCCTGCTCCAACAGGCCTGCGTTGATGCCCTGCAGGTCGATGAACCACTTGGGGCCGCGCGGCTCAATATAGCGGCGCACGGCTGCGCCAAGGTTTTTCTCCATGGCCTCGGGAACGTCGGCGTCGGTCTCGAAGCAGCACTGGCGGATCGAGGGGCCGATCGCGGCGACGATCGTGTCGCGGCGCGCGCCGAGGGCTTCCGCCATCGTGTCTACCGTCTTGCCGAGGATACCCGCCGCCGTGCCGCGCCAGCCGGAGTGGCACACCCCGATGCTCCGGCTCGTCGGGTCGTAAAGCAGCGTGACGACGCAGTCGGCGTAAAAGCCTGCGAGCGGCGTATCCGGCAGGTTGGTCACGATCGCGTCCGATTCCCAGGTCATGGGCAGGCGCAGGCCCGTCCCGGCCAGTTCTTCTGTGACGACCGAGACCTCGGCCCGGTGGACCTGCTCGGTGCGGGTGACGCGGTCATAGTCCATCCCCAGCGCCCCGCACAGGATGCGGTAGTTTTCCCGCACGTTGTCGGGATCGTCCCCACGGCTGAAGCCCAGATTCAGGCTTTCGCAGGCCCCGGTCGAGACCCCTCCAAATTTTGTCGTGAAGGCGTGCTTCACCGGGAGCCGGTCGCAGATGTAATAACGCAAAGCGCCCTTTTGGACGCATTTCATTGAAGTATGCACAGTTTTCCCTCCCCTGTTACCTCTTATTATAACCGATTTCTTTCCCGCCCACAAGTACCGTGGAAGGCCCGCGGCGAAAAAATCGACTTAAATATCAAAAGGAAGCGCGGCTTTTTCTTGACACCATGCACAAAACGATATAAAATAAGAATGTAATACCATCGGTATATTCCTGTGCCGTTCTGGAATAACGAAAAGGAATTACAATCCTTGCAGCTTGAAAACAAAATAACAGGAGGTGTTTTATTTTTGCCAAACATTATCTCAACCTTTATTACCGCTGTAGTCTGTTTGATTATTGGTGTGATCATCGGCTTTCTTTATAGAAAAAATGTCGCCGAAAAGGAGATCGGCAGTGCCGAGCAGGAGGCGACCCGAATCATCAACGATGCAATCAAATCTGGGGAAACCAAGAAGCGCGAAGCGATCCTGGAGGCCAAGGACGAGATCCACAAATCCCGCACCGAGGCCGACCGCGAGATCAAGGAGCGGCGCAACGAGGTCCAGAAACTGGAACGCCGTCTCAACCAGAAGGAAGAGACCCTTGACAAGAAGAATGACGCAGTAGAGCGCAAGAGCGAAGAGCTGAACCGCAGGCTTGCGGACGCGCAGCGTTCGCAGGAAGAGATCGGGCGGATCCGGGACGACCAGCTGAGCGTGCTGGAACGGATCTCCGGCTTTACCCGCGAGGAAGCAAAGGAATACCTTGTCCGCTCGATCGAGCAGGAGGCGCAGCATGACGCTGCCGTCAAGATCCGTGAGATCAACGCGCGGCTCAAGGAGGACGCCGACAAGTCCGCGCGGGAAATGATCTCCATGGCGATCCAGCGCTGCGCGGCCGACCATGTCGCGGAAGCGACGGTATCGGTAGTGCCGCTGCCCAACGACGAGATGAAGGGGCGGATCATCGGCCGGGAGGGCCGCAACATCCGCACGTTGGAAACGCTGACGGGCGTTGACCTGATTATCGACGACACGCCGGAGGCGATCACGCTTTCGTCGTTCGACCCGGTGCGCCGGGAAGTGGCGCGGATGGCGCTGGAAAAGCTGATCACCGACGGGCGCATCCATCCGGCGCGCATTGAAGAGATGGTCGAAAAATCGCGCCGCGAGATCGAGCAGATCATCAAGTCGGAAGGCGAACGCGCGACCTTCGAGACGGGGATTCATGGCATCCATCCGGAGCTTGTCAAGCTGCTGGGGCGGCTGCGTTACCGCACCAGCTACGGGCAGAATGTGTTGGTACACTCGATCGAGGTGGCGCATGTGGCGGGCATCCTGGCTTCGGAGCTTGGGATCGATCCGATCCCGGCGCGCCGCGCGGGGCTGCTGCATGACATTGGCAAGTCGGTCGACCATGAGGTCGAGGGCAGCCATGTCGACATCGGCGTAGACCTTGCAAGGCGTTATAAGGAAGCGCCGCAGATCGTGCATGCAATCGCGGCGCACCACGGCGATATTGAGCCGGAGACCGTTGTTGCATGCCTGGTGCAGGCGGCGGATGCGATCTCGGCCGCACGGCCGGGCGCGCGGCGCGAGAACCTCGAAAACTACATCAAGCGCCTTGAAAAGCTGGAGAATATCGCAAACACGACGCCTGGCGTCGCAAGCTCTTATGCGATACAGGCTGGACGCGAGATCCGGATCATTGTCAAGCCCGATCAGGTGTCGGACGACGCAATGGTACTTCTCTCCCGTGATATCGCGAAGCATATCGAGGAAGAGCTCGATTATCCCGGCATGATCAAGGTCAGCATGATCCGCGAAACGCGGGCTGTCGAGTACGCAAAGTAAAAACACGAAAAGAACTGCCGCGGCAGGGCTATGGCCCCTTGCTGCGGCAGTTCTTTTTGCTTCCGCCCCTCTCCGGGGCGGCGTCCTGCGCGGACGGCGGCAGGGCCCTGCCCTGCACCCGCGATTTTTTTGTAAAAAAATCGAGTAAAAACTTCATTTCCGCTGCGGCGGGGATAGGCGTGTCACCAATCGTTCTCACTTGCCAGCGCTCCATCCGGTCAGGCGCCGGATTTGGACCCGGAGCGGGATTTTCGCAGGGCAAGGACGATAACGTGCGGAAATCCCACCCAAGGACGAGTTCGATTTCTGGCTGGATAAAGCACTCGCCCGACCCGCCAGAACGGCAGCGGGCCGGGCAGGCAGCCGCGGTGCGGCGCCGCCCTCAGATCATTTTCTGATAAGATCCCCTACGACCTGTAGGATATGCTCCGCCTGTTCCGGCGTCAATCGCCCCAATTCCCGCAGCAGCTCCCGGGCTTTGTCCGGCGCAAGCGGCGACGTGTCGAAAAATTCCTGCGGCGTGATCCCAAAATATTCACAAATATATAAAAAACCGTTCATGGAAGGCAACGCACGCTTGTTCTCGATCTTATTGATATAGCTTGCACTCTGCCCAAGGGACAGGCTCATGTCCCGGGCGGAAACTCCCTTTTGCATCCGCAGCTCTGCCATCCGCTGCGGAAACCAGCTGATATAATCCATCTGCACACCTCCGCATATAGTATAATGCTGCGTACCCCTGATTTTTACGAAAATAAAGCTATATTTCCATTGATTTATATCATTTAAAAATATACAATCAAAAAATAAAGAAAATAATTCTTCATTTTTGTCGAAAGGAGGAACAAATGCAGGCAGCGCTTTCGCGCTGCCTGGATCCGTCCCCCCGCGCACTGCGGAAGGACAGAGAGGGAGATATCCTGATGGAAGAAAAAATCCGGATAAAGGGTAAGTTTGAAAAGGACAAGATCGCGGTGCGCCTATGGTGCGTCGCCGCGCTATGCTGCGCTTTTTCCTTGATACGCGGCGTGACGTTTCTTCCTATCGCATGAACACTATACGCCTCGCCCAATGGCGGTAACATCTACGACGGCGGCATCCTTTTTGCGATCCTCGGCGCGCATAACTGGTATATGCTGGAGAATTTTGAATTGACCGTCAACGGCAATCGGATCCGGGGCAAATTCAGCTTCGGCAAACAGGCCGGCCTGCCGTTCAAACAGCCGGTTCCATCAAAAACAACAACGGCCAGCCTTTTTCAAGGTTGGCCGTTGCTTTTGGATTGCCTTTCTTTAAGGCATCCTTCCATGTTCAATAGGAGAGATCTTCAGGTGAATGCAAATCGCCGTGAGGAACCGTGCAACGCGCGGTCATTCACTGATGCCTTTTTCCGTATCGGCGTCAGCTGCTTCGTCTTCCGAATGTTTGTTCGCAGCTTCTGTCTGATCCGAACTTTCGGATGCAGGATCCTTGTTGTCATTTTCTTTGTTATCACTGTCATCGTTGGCGCCGTCGTCATTTGGAGTATCGGCTGCGCCTCCATCGGCGGATCCTTCTATGTCGTCTGCGTCAGTTTCATCCGGAGCTTCGTCAGGCCCCTTTTCCGTATCCTCACCGGGTGCCTCTTCGATATCCCCAGGAAGATCCGGTCCGGCATTTTCTTCATCCGGTTCGGGAAGCTCATCCTCGGGCACTTCCTCGAACAGGCTCGCCGGATTTTCGGAGGGCATGATCACAAGTTTGTAAATCGCATGCTTCGCAGGGGCATATCCTTCCTTGGAAACGGTAAGGTTGACCTGATTATTCGTGTTGCTGTTTTTGTTTGTGGCTTCAGCCGTGATAACAACAGTGTTCATCTCCGAAACGTCGATGGAGATGTAACCCTTATTGGTTTGGTCGGCCGCTTCAACCGTAAATCCGGTTACGGGTTCACCGGTTTTTGCATCCTTCGCAGAGATTGTGACCGTCAGGGTATCCCCAACGTGCAGCATCGGGGAAATGTGCGTTTCCGGAGCCGCCGGGTTGAAATCAATTTCCAGATCCATAGCGCGCAGCTCGCCTTCCACATCAATATGATAGCTGTTGGAAGCGATGCCGGGGGCACGGTTGCTGGCTCGTTCCGCCTTTTCGTCAGGCGATGCAAAGGGCAGCCGGTCTGATTTTGCGACGACTGCGAGGTCATGATCGTCTGCGGTAACACCTTCCAAAGTAGCGGTAAACGTGATCGTGCCGTTCTCCCGTGCCAGGTCAGCCTCCGCATATTGGGTATCCGTATCGTAGGAAACGCGTACAGAACCGATGTCTTCAAAGTTTTCGATTTCGGTTTCAATAATGCCAGAGATCCTGAGGACGCCATCCGTTCCATCAGATTCGATATCCGTCGTGCCCTTCTTGTTCAGGAGGGTGTCATTGATCTTGACATCGGTAATGGTAATAGGACGGGTTTCGGCTTCAAGCGGTACCCCATTGAGCGTCACATTCTCCATATGGACATTGACCGCGTTATTGAATTGCAGCACGTCTTTATTATATGGGTTGCAATTACTCGAAACCAGATTGATATCTTTAAAATACAGCCCGTCAACGGGACGCAGATCCTGCGTTTCCGTCTCAATCAGATGTAAGCGGAACAAACTATCCATGTCGCCATAACGGTTGGGAACACTGAACAGATTGGACATGGCGATATTGCGTATGACGGGTACATAAGAAAGGGAATCCGTCCCCTTGCCTGTTACGCTGAGCATATAATCGTTCGTCACGTATTCGTTCAGGAACAGATTGTCGCCAAAGCCGCCCATTGCACAATTACGGAAATAAATGTTTTCAAATATCGCATCCATACTGTTGGCATATTTGATGCGGAAGGCATCCCGTGAGCGAAGCTCACCGGTTAGCTTATCATCGCCAACTCGGCCATTATAAAAGTTGTTTTCAACAAAAACATCATTAACGCCGCCGGCGGATTCACTGCCGATACTGATGCCGGAACCCTGATAGAATTCGTTGCCGCGGATAATCACATATTCTGTAGATTGATCCCGCAGCTTGCCATTATTCGCCCGGCCGGATTTCAATGCAATATTGTCGTCCTTATTGGCAAAACGGCAATTTTCAATGACAACATACCGGCAAGACTCGGGGTCGCAGCCGTCGCTGTTGCTGCTGATGCTGGTGGTTTCGATCCCGCGTACCAGCACGTTTTCACACAGGACAAGGTTCATTGTCCAGAAGGGGGCATTGCCCAGCGTGACCTCCGAAATACGCACATTTTTGCAGTCATACAACTGGACAAGCACGGGCCGGACCTTGTTGTCTGTGACGGTTATGTCACGGTCTTCAACCGGTGTATTGGAATAATTCCAGCGCTGCAAGACCTCCTTGTCCTCTGCCCACTGACTGACATCGGAAGCACGCAGCGTGCCGCCGCCAGTGACCGCAATATTTGTCTTCTGATATGCATAAATGAGAGCCGAATAACCGTAGTAGTCAATGCCCTCATAGCTTACCAGCGAACGGGGATAATACTCCAGAGCGGCATTGGGCAGGAAATCAATTACGGCCCCTTCTTCCAGATGCAAGTTGACATTATCATCAAGCTGGATCGCGCCAGTGCGATAAACCGTGTCGCTGGCCGGGACTAAAACGGTACCGCCGCCATTCCTGCTGCATTCCGCGATTGCCTTCCGGAATACCTTTGTATAATCGTCCGCCCATTCGCCGTTGACTTCTACCTCTTCGAGATCTTCGGCATATTTCTCATCGGTAATGTCATATATGCGGTCGTTAAACGTGGGCAGGTTCTCCGCGACGCGGTCAAGGATCTCCTGATAGGTGTCGGTGTCCCAATAGTGCTCGTCGGCTTCCTTATTCGGCACGTCGACACGGAATGTCCTGGTTTGCCCGTCAGTACGAACGACAAGCTGGTCGCCAGTGGTCAAAAGGTCGCGGTGGTTGCCTGAGACCTTCTCCTCGCCAAGCCAGTCCGTTACGGTAAAAGTATAGGCCTGAGCGGTCGCTGCAGGCTCAACCTGCGCTTTCAGGTCCTCTACGCTGGCGCCGGAAACGGCGGTAATGGCATTGTTCCGATTATCTACGGCAACCAGGTCCGGGTGGTATTGGGTCAGCTTCAGATCCAGAACGGCCGGCCGAACACTGCTGCCGCCGTTCCCACCGCCGCTGGGTCGGACGTTGCCGCCGGGACGGACGCCACTGCTTTCCTTCTCTTCATCGTCCTCACGCTCCTCGTTGGGTTCCGGTTCTTCTACAGGTTCGGAGGTCTCCTTGCCCGTGCCGATCATACGTTGCAGGCGCGCGCAGATCGCAGCGGCTTCGGCACGGCTGGCGGGCTTCAACGGCTGAAAACTGCCATCGGTATAACCGGATAACAGCCCTGCGGCGTAGCAGGATTGGATTGATCCCAGGGCGTAGTCTCCGATGCTGCTGCTGTCAGTAAATGTGACCGGCGATCCGGACTTTGGGAGCGGCGAACCCATAGACGAACAAAAGCGCTCCATCAGGACGGCCAACTGCTCGCGGGTAACCAGTGAATCCGGGGAAAAGGTGGTGCTGGTTGTGCCGCTGACGATCCCTTTTCCGGAAGCCCAGGCGATCGCGCCAGTATACCACATGCCGGTCGGGACGTCGATAAAACTTATAGGAACGTTATTATCCGTCTGTACGGATGCCATCCGGCTCAGTACGGTGACAAACATACCGCGGGTCATACCCGCCTCGGGGGAGAATTGGGATGCGCTGGTTCCGGA
Organism: uncultured Eubacteriales bacterium; assembly: GCA_910586105.1. GTDB lineage: Bacteria > Bacillota > Clostridia > Oscillospirales > Butyricicoccaceae > QXXE01. The sequence continues at coordinate 12,014 of CAJUGU010000024.1, forward strand.
AAAAAGCCCTTGGCCGACGACATCCTCAATGTATGCATGCGCCCAATGGTCTTGCGACACATCGGAGAAACGGGACAGGTTTGCCGCAAACGCTGTCCCTGTAAGGGGCTGAACGAATAGCAGTGCAGTGAAAAGGGCTGCTGCGATCCTTTTGTAGCTCAGCTTCATTTTGAAACGGTCCTTTCTTCTTGTTTGTTGTTTGAAACGTTGTCCGTTGTCAGGGGGGGCGCCGAAATTGCCAGCCAGCCGAATCGGCGTATCTTTTCCACCGTCCCACATCCCATCTTCTTGCTATATGCCAGTATATTTGCGAGAATTTGCCTTGATTGCAAGAAGATCTCCCGATGCGAGGCAGGTTGTCAGTATCGATCAACCCCTCAGATGAAGATACGTGTCCCCTCCTTTTAATAAAACGTTTTATCACCAAATGCTTCCTCTAAAGGATAGCACCCTTCCTTATACTTGTCAATATAACTAGAATAAAATCTATATTTTGTCAATTTATTCAACGGATAATTGTATAAAATCACTTGAAAGTTATCAAAAAATTGCCCTTAAAAAATGCAAGGACAATTTTTTAATAACACTCACAGTTGTAAAACGTTATCCCTTTTCTGGACAATATCCCATTAAACGGAAATACATGTATAAAAATACATTTTTAAAGCATGCGGCGCATATAGACCCCCCCTTTTACCGGATTTGGCAAAGGGGGGCAAAATCATCGGTCATCACCATATCATACGGGTGCGTGCCGATTGCTTCATTAGAAACTGCTACGGAGGATCCTTACGGATCGAACGCCGTTTTGGAAACGATCCGGCCGTGACCACACAGCCTTGGCGCAGGTCTTCGCAGGAAACGCAACTATTCCTTTCCAGGGCTTGCACCGTCTTGAGAAAGACGGTGCTTTTTCGTTATCCCTTCTGCTGGTAGGCCACGAGATCGCCCGGCGCAGAGATTTGCACCGCACTGCCGGTCGCCGTCACCTTGCTGTTCTGCATGGCGCTGATCGTGACCGCCGCTTCGCCGCCTGTTGTCAAATGGCTCATTTTCCCCGTGACCGTCACGCCGCTCGACAGTGACGCCAGCCGTCCGCCTTCAGTGCGCACCTCAGCCGCCAGCTCGCCGATCGTAAGATCGCGGAAACCCAATACGCTGCCGCCCAACGCGCTTTCCAGCACTTGCAGATCCGCCAGATAGCGCTGCTTCCCCGCCGCCGAATAGGTCAGCGCGTAAACGCTGCCGTCGGCCTCCACACGGTCGAGCAGCACAAGCGGGACGGCTCCCGGCTGTGCAAGCTCCTTCAGCACCTGATCCAGCGTCGCCTTCTTCCAGGTCTTTACGCCGTTTTCAGCGGTGTAAAACCGTCCGTCCGCATAATAGCCGCTGCGCTCCAGTACGAATGGATCGGAACCGGGGACCGTCATTGTCAGCGTGCTTTCGCTCGACAGGCGCTCTCCGCTGATCCGGGTCTCCGAAACCGCCGCGATCTCAAGCGACAGCCCGCCGCTGACCGACAGCGAGGTCACGTTTTCCAGCGTCACGCCGTTTACGGCCTGCATCACGGCGGCATAACCGCGATACGCGGCAAACTTCTGCTGCTCGGCTGCGGCTGCCGACGCGCTGATCGCGCCATCGCCGACCAGTTTGGTCAGCAGGTCGCTTTCCCCGCTTTTCGGACGGGCGGCAAGGGCGGTATAACTGGTGGCGACGACATGGTCGCGCAGGAATTTCGAGGTGTCGCAGTTCACATCGTTAATCACATCGTGGCTGCGGGCGAACGTGAGCGCGTCGGCAAAGGCGAAATCGCCGTTGACCTCATAATAGCCAAGGGTGCGCATCAAAAACGCCGCGTACATCTGCGCCGTGCAAGGCGCGGAAGGCGAAAACTGCGTCGCCGAGGTGCCCGCCGCGAGATCGTTCTTTGCGAGCCAATGTACATAGGGCTTCGCCCAGTCAAAGCTCTCCATATCGCGGAAAGCGAACCCCGACGGGTCGGACGCCCAAAGCGCTTCGGCCTCCTCGGTCTTGCCAAGCAGGCGCACCAGCATCGTCGCCGCTTCGGCACGAGTGGGCGCGCGGTCAAGTTCGTAGCCGTTGTTCGTGCCCGCAAACAGGCCCATTGCTTTCAGGGAGTCCGCCGTGCTGTCAAAGCTGGACGCGGACGCCGTTACCATCATCGCTGCGCAGGCGGCCAGCCCGGTGAGCAGCGCTCTTTTCCATCGTTTCATTTTTATGCCTCCATCGGGGAAACTGGTACTTCCGGATGCCGCCCGTTTGCGCGGCTCTCTGCGGATATTATAGCAGATTCCCGCCCGGATGGCAAGCGCCGGAAAATATTGCCCCGCCGCACAGCGCAAGGCGTTGGAACAGCTGCGGGCCGCCCTTCCCCGGCGGGCGGATCGATTGGACGAAAATACGCGTTATCACCCGGTCCCCCCTGCGCAATGCGGCGGAAGCGTTGCGCGAAAATACGCGCCGCCTCTTGCCGGATTCCCCTATCTTATGGTACAATGGGATCGTTCCACGAAAACCCGCCGAAGGAGGTACCCTGCGATGTCGTTTACTCAGGCGGAATACATCGAGGCCAAACGCCAAATTGATTCCACGCTGCATAAGCTGCGGGAGACCGTCAAGACCCTTGAGACCAAGGAGCACGCGGAACGCTATCAATCACAGCTCACGCTCGCCAGACGCCGGATCGAAGCCTTCGAGCTGGCGCTCGCTCTGATCGAACGCGAGATCAAGGAAGGATGAAGGGAATGGTCATGAAGATCGAAGTAAGGGCCTGTGAATCGAACGATCTGCCCGAAATGATCGAGATTTGGAACGAAGTCGTTGCGGAGGGCATTGCCTTCCCGCAGGAAGACCTGCTCGACAGCCGCAGCGGCGCGGACTTTTTTGCATCGCAGACTTACAACGCAGTCGCCTGCGACGCAGACACGGGCAGGATTTACGGCCTGTACATCCTGCACCCCAACAACGTCGGACGGTGCGGGCATATCTGCAACGCCAGCTATGCCGTCCGGTCAGAGGCGCGCGGGCTGCATATCGGGGAAAAACTGGTTCTGGACTGCCTGGAGCAGGGCCGACAGCACGGTTTCCGGGTACTGCAATTCAACGCCGTCGTCGCGTCCAATCTCCATGCGCGCCATTTATACGAACGCCTTGGCTTCGTCCAGCTTGGGACGATCCCGGAGGGGTTCCGCATGAAGGACGGGCATTATGAGGATATTTGCCCCTATTACCATACTTTATGACTCTTGCGGCGTATGGAAGCCGCGCTTTATCGGGCAGGCGTTTCCCCAAAACGGGACGCCCGCCCTTTTCCAATGCAAAAAAAGAAGGCCCGGCGTTTGCTGCCGGACCTTCTGGGGGCTTTAAAATGCGCTGAGATCGGGGAAATTGACCGTGACCGCGTCGCCGATCGCCGTGATCTCCATGTTCATCGTCATATCCATGTCGATATCTATGCTGCCGTCGCCGACCTTCATCGAAAGATCGAGCTTCATGCTTTCAAGCGCGTTCTCCGCGCTTACCGTCTCGCAAATATCGACCTTGTCGATCGTGACCGCGATCGTTTCATCGCCCAGCTCGGGCAGGGATGCCGTCATGGAGTCCAGGATTTCGTCGACCAGGTCGCCGAGCAGCTTGGCGTTGTACGAAACGGCGTATACCGTTTTGCCGTCCGCCGTGCTCTTGGAGATCGACGAAAGCGCGGAGATCGGTTCCGTGCTGACGCTCTGCATATCCATCATGCTCGCCTGCGCGATCGCTTCCTGCATCCCCATTTCCATCTTCATCTTTTCACCGGCGGTATCGATATACGCAATGCCGTCCTTGAAATAAAAGGCGTTCGGGATGCTGGCGCTCTCGTTCTCCGTACCGCTCATGGCAAGATCGATCGAACCGGTCGCCGCCATTTCCATCGCCTCCGGCTTATCCAGATCGAGCTTGACCGCGATTTCCTGCTTCATCCCCATGTCGATCTTTTCGCCCTCGACCGACATCGAAATATTTGCGTCCAGCTTGGCCGCGACCGAGTTCGCGCCAAACACGTTCTGGTTCCCGGCCACGTAAGCGTTGTTTACGGCGATGTAATCGCGATAATCCGCAAACCGCTGGCGCAGCGCCTTGGACGCCTCGTTATCGGCAACGACGCCGTCGGCAACCAGCTTGCTGAGCAGATCGGCTTCGCCGGTCTTCGGCTGGAGCGAAAGCGTGGTGTAGCACATCGCCACCAGATGGTCGCGCCGGAAATCCTGCTCGTTGCAGTTGAGCAGGTCGGCAACGCCCTTTTCACGGGCAAAATCCATTGCGTTTGCATATGTAAAATCGCCGCCTGCCGCGTCCGAATAGCCGAGCGCGCGCAGCAGGAAGGTCGCCGCCATCTGCGCCGAGCAGGACGTGCGCGGAGCGAACGTCGTTTCCGTCGTCCCGGCGGCAAGGCCGTTCTTGACCAGCCAGTTCACGCTGGGCTTTGCCCATGCGGAATCTTCCAGATCGGTAAAGGGGAAATCCGCCGCGTCGGTCTGCCACAGCTCGGCGGCTTCCGCATCCTTGCCCAGCAGGCGCACGAGCATTGCCGCCGCCTCGGCGCGCGTGCCCGCACGGTCAAGATCGTAACCGTTTTGCGTCCCGCTCAGCAGCCCAATGTCATTCAGCGCCTGCGCGTTGCCCTCGAAGCTCGCGGCCCCGGCGGCGCAGAACGTCAGCACACCGGCCAGCAGGCTGCTGGCCAGCATTTTTCTGATTGAAAATTTCATGTCAATCCTCCTTTTTTGCGGAACGGCGGGCGGACTGCGCCGCATCCCTGCGGCGCATGGCCCCTCCTGCTCGATTCCTCTGACTTTCAGTATAGCACCCTGCGCGTGATTTGCAAGCGAAAAACAGAAAACAGCGACCCTTCCAGCCGCTGTTTTACACTTTATTTACAAATTCCCCGGGTGATCTTCCACAATGTGGATATGCGGGTAAGCAAACGCGATTCCCTCCCGGTCAAACCGGTTTTTCAGACTCCGCAGCAGGTCGCACTTCATGCCAAACGCCGCGCCGTTGTCCGCGCCCCAGAGCAGCGCCCGCAGCACGACCGCCGACTCCGCCAGCTCCTGTACCCGGACGGTGACGAGCGGCGCGTCCTGCGCCTTTTGCTCCGCTGTGCGCGGGTCGAGATAGGCCGGGTGCGCCCCGACCTCCTCCGCAAGGATGGAAAGCGCCTTTTCCAGATCGCTTTCGTAGGTGATGCTGACATCCAGCATCAGGCACACCTGCTTTTCGCCGTAGTCGAAGTTTTCGACCACCGCGCCGTTCATCGTGCTGTTCGGGACAATGACCCGCTTGTTTTCCGTCGTTTTTAACACGGTATGCCGTAAGGTGATATCCTCCACCGTTCCGGTCACGCCGATCGAGACCACGTTCAGCACGTCCCCAATGATGAAGGGCTTGAAAAACAGGATCATCATGCCGCTGGCGATCGAGCCGAGCGCCTCCTGCGCCGCGACGCCTGCCACAATCGCCAGCACGCCGCCCGCGGTCAGCAACGTCGTCAGGATGGTGTTCAGCGCCGGGATCGCCGCCACAACGCCCGAAAATGCGATGAAATACACGCCCGCCAGCGACGCGTACCGCAGGAACGAGACCGCAGACGCGTTGGGGTTCTTCTTTTCCCGCATCTGGTCGACAACCCGGGTCAGCGCCCGGTTGACCACCCGCGCCGCGACCACCGCGATCATCACGATCGCCGCCACGATCAGCGCCCGCCAGACGAAACCGCCCAGCTGGGTGCCGAAAAAATCCCGCAACGTGCCCGCCAGCGACGGCGGCACGATCTCCTCCGCCGCCGTCGCCAGCACTTCCCCGACGTTTTCGGTCAGGTTTTCGCCGGCCGTCGCCGCGTCTGTGATATCCATAGTGCCGTCCCCTCCATTCGTCCATTAGAAATATAGGCTGCGCGGTCAGTCGGTCACGGTGAAGGTCACGCCTGCCGCGTCCTCCATCCGAAGCGTGTAATCCCGCGCTGCCGTCAGGTTCGTAAAGGTGTTTGTGCGTCTGCCGCCCTTCAGCATGAATTCCATCAGGTCTTCCCCGTCCCCGCAAAGGTAAACCATACAGCCCTCCGACAATTCCCCGGACGCCTTTACCGTGATTTTGGTGGAATTGGTGTATAATAAACGGCCTTCCAGATCTTCCGCCGTGGTGGTCAGGTCGCTTTCGCTCAGGTTGAAGCTGTCGGTATGCGTCAACGGCTGCGTCCCGTCGGCAATCGCCGCTCCCTCTGCGCCATAATCGATCGTCTGCGTTCCCCCGCTGCACCCGGTCAGGCACAGCGCGAGCAACAGGCACGCAAGATATCGTTTCATAAAGGTTTCCCTTTCTTTGACAAGGTTTTCAGAGTTCCAAAGAGAAGGCTTACCAGGTAAGCCCTCCGCTGTTAGACGGCGCTGGTTTGGGGCAACTCCTTCCGGCACGGCGGCTGGGGATTCCGACTGAGCGGCCGCTTAGTAAGCAATCCCCCAAACGACCATCTTATGCGCAGGCTTGCCGCATACCGGGCATACGTCGTCGATCTGCTCCTGCTCGAAGGGGATACAACGGGACGGCATCCCCGTTTCTTCCTTGATCTTCTCCTCGCAGGCACGGTCGCCGCACCACATCGACTTTACAAACCCAATGTGATCCTGCATCAACGCCTTCATTTCGTCCAGCGTCTTTGCGGTATACGTGTGCTCCTCGCGGTTTTGGAGCGCCTTCTGGAACAGCGCCTTCTGGATGTCCTCCAACAGCCCCGGGATCACGCTCGTCAGGTCTTCAAACCGGACGACCGTCTTTTCCCGGTTGTCGCGGCGCACCAGTACGCATTCGCCCTTTTCGATATCGCGCGGGCCGACCTCCAGCCGAAGCGGCACGCCCTTCATCTCATATTCGGCGTACTTCCAGCCGGGGCTGTTCTCGCTCAGGTCGATCTTCGCGCGGACGCCTGCCTGCCTGATCGTTTCGTACAGCTCCTGCGCCTTTTCGGTAACGCCCGGTTTGTGCGACGCGACCGGGATCACCACGAGCTGGGTCGGCGCAATGCGCGGCGGCAGGACCAGCCCTTCATTATCGCCGTGGGTCATAATGATCGCGCCGATCAAACGTGTCGACACGCCCCACGAGGTCTGATGCATATATTGCAGGGTGTTGTTTTTATCGGTGTACTGCATATCGAACGCCCGCGCGAAACCGTCGCCGAAATAATGCGACGTACCCGATTGCAGCGCCTTGCCGTCGTGCATCATGGCTTCGATGGTGTAGGTTTCCACCGCGCCCGCGAAGCGTTCCTTTTCGGTCTTCTGCCCCTTCAATACCGGGATCGCAAGGTAATCCTCGGCGAATGTCGCATAGACGTTCAGCATCCGCATCGTTTCCTCGCGCGCTTCCTCTTCGGTCGCATGGACGGTATGCCCCTCCTGCCACCAGAATTCGCGCGAACGCAGGAACGGGCGGGTCGTCTTCTCCCAGCGCACGACCGAACACCACTGGTTATAGAGCTTGGGCAGGTCGCGCCACGAGCGCACGATCTTTGCGTAATGCTCGCAGAACAGCGTTTCCGAGGTCGGGCGGACGCACATCCGCTCCTCCAGTTTTTCCGAGCCGCCGTGCGTTACCCATGCGACTTCGGGCGCAAAGCCTTCTACATGATCCTTTTCCTTTTGCAGCAGGGATTCCGGGATAAAGATCGGCATCGCCACGTTTTCATGCCCGGTTTCCTTGAACATCCCGTCCAGCGTGTGCTGGATGTTTTCCCAGATCGCCTGCGCGTAGGGGCGCATGATGACGCAGCCCTTGACCGACGAATAGTCGATCAGCTCCGCCTTTTTGACGATGTCGGTGTACCACTGCGCGAAGTCTACGTCCATCGCGGTGATCTCACTGACCAGCTTTTTCTTATCTGCCATAAATTTCAACTCACCTTTTTGTTGTGATTTTCATAAATTGAGGTGTGCCAGGAACCGGCGGCCCGCCGCCGGAAAACCGTTTCGTGGAAAGGAGCCCTTGTCTATGAACCTATTCCAATCCTTTTATGTGAAGCCCGCCGCCAACGAACTGGTCGAAACGACCGTACATATCCAGCCCGACCCGCGCCCCGCGCTGCTGGGCACCGTGCTTTCCGGCAAAAAGCCGGTGCAGGACGCGCTCGTCGCCGTCTATCTTTCCGGCGGGCAGGACGCCCCCGACCAGCCGGTCGGCTCGTTGTATACCGACGAGCTAGGGCACTTCGCCTTTGGCCCGCTGGAGCCGCAAAAGCTCTATCAGGTACGGGTCTTCAAAGCGGGCGGCTCGGCGCGCAGCCTGGAGCTGACGGAGGATTGACCGCCTCCGCCGCCCCGGCGGCGCGCGCCCGGCAAGCGGCTTACCGCAGTTTGTTGTCCACCTCGTATTTGAGCTTTTCCATGAATTCGGAAAGCGGCATGACCGTCGTTTTGCCGTCCTTACGATTGCGCACCGCGACCTGTGCGGTCTCCTCTTCCTTGTCGCCGAGCACCAGCATATACGGCGCCTTTTCCAGCTGCGCCTGCCGGATCTTATAACCGATCTTCTCGTTGCGCGCGTCCATCTCGCAGCGGAAGCCTGCCGCTTCCAACTGCTGCATGACATCCTGCGAGAAGGCAAGGTTGCGGTCGGTCATGGGCATGACTTTCACCTGCACCGGAGCCAGCCAGGTCGGGAACGCGCCCGCGAAATGCTCGGTAATTACGCCGATAAAGCGCTCGATCGAGCCGAGCAGCGCGCGGTGGATCATAACGGGACGGTGCGCCGCGCCGTCTGCGCCGATATATTCCAGCTCGAAACGCTCCGGCATCTGGAAATCCAGCTGGATCGTGCCGCACTGCCATGTGCGGCCCAGCGAATCCGCAAGGTGGAAATCGAGCTTCGGGCCATAAAACGCGCCGTCGCCCGGGTTAATCTGGAACGGCTTGCCAAGCTCCTCGATCGCCGCTTGCAGCGTCTGCTCTGCAAAGTGCCAGACCTCCTCGTCGCCCATGTGGTCGTCGGGCATGGTGCTCAGCTCGATCTCATAGGTCAGGCCAAAGGTCGAATAGATCTCGTCGAACAGGCGGACGACATTTTTGATCTCGTCCTTCATCTGCTCGCGGGTCATGAAGATGTGCGCGTCGTCCTGCGTGAAGCAGCGCACGCGGAACAGCCCGTGCAGCGCGCCCGAAAGCTCGTGGCGGTGTACAAGCCCCAGCTCGGCCATACGGAGCGGCAGGTCGCGGTAGGAATGCGGCTCATTCTTATAGACCAGCATCCCGCCTGGGCAGTTCATCGGCTTGACGGCATAATCCTCATCGTCAATGACCGTGGTGTACATATTATCCTTATAATGGTCCCAGTGGCCCGAACGGTGCCAGAGCTCCTGATTCAGGATGATCGGCGTGGCGATCTCCACGTAGCCATAGCGCTTGTGGCACTCGCGCCAGTATTCCAGCAGGGTGTTTTTCAGCGTCATGCCCTTCGGCAGGAAGAACGGGAAGCCCGGGCCTTCGTCCGCCATCATGAACAGCCCGAGGTCGCGGCCCAGCTTGCGGTGGTCGCGCTTCTTCGCTTCCTCGATGCGTGCCAGATAGGCGTCCAGTTCGTCCTTCTTCGGGAACGCCGTGCCGTAAATGCGCTGGAGCATCTTGCGGTTGGAATCGCCGCGCCAATATGCGCCCGTGCAGCTGGTCAGCCTGATCGCGTTGCCCTTCACGCGCCCGGTCGTATCCAGATGCGGGCCTGCGCACAGGTCGGTGAAATCGCCCTGCTTGTAGAACGAGATAACCTCGCCTTCCGGCAGGTCGTTAATCAGCTCGACCTTATACGGCTCGCCGCGCTCCTCCATGAACTTGAGCGCTTCGTCGCGGGGCAGCTCGAACCGCTCAAGCGGCAGCTTTTCCTTGCAGATCTTGCGCATTTCGGCTTCCAGCGCGTCTAAATGCTCCTGCGTGAACGAGAACGGCGCGTCGAAATCGTAATAAAAACCGTTTTCGATCGAGGGGCCGATCGCGAGCTTGACTTCCGGATACAGGCGCTTGACCGCCTGCGCAAGGATATGCGATACCGTATGACGGTAGGTGTCGCGGTATTCCTTGTTTTCAAACGTGAACTGGTTCTCTGGCATGGTAAATGACCTCCATTCTGAATTTGCGGGGAGGGCGAAAAAAACGCCCCACCCCTGTTTGTGTGTTCAGGGGTGAGACGTATGGTCCCACGGTTCCACCCTGCTTGCGAAGACGCAAACGCGCTCCGCCGCTCGGCGCTGGTAACGGGTGCGGCCCGTCGCGGGATACTGGAACGTTCCCCCGCGCGGCTCCGGAATCGGTAGGACCGGAATCCGCCTGCCGTGCGCCGCTTTCAGCCGGGGCGTGCGCTCTCTGGGGGTGGCAGGGCTGTTGAAACCAGCCGTTTTCCTTCATCGCCTTTGGATTTCAAATTAAGATTATTTTACACCCCATCCGCCGGTTTGTCAACGGTCGATTCCGGGGTTTTTTCGGCTTTTGCCGCCTCGATTTTGGCGGAAATGCCAGCAAGGAACGCCGAACGCCCGGCCTCGTCCGCGAATGCGCGGAAGGGCACGATCAGCGCCGAAACGTCGTCCAGAAACAGGTAACAATGCTGCTTGTCCTCCACGACCTTGCTGAACGCCGTGTATTCATAGGTCGAGTGCTCCTCCTCGCCCACCAGCGTACAGGTCTTTTCGTCCATGGTGAAGGTCTTTTCCCCACAGATCGACTTGCTCGACGCGCTCTTTAACGTGCGTTCCACGTTTTTCCGCATATTGCGGTACAGCATCTTCGGCATGAATTTGTACACCAGCGCTGCGGCGACGCCGTAAACGACGACCGCGAGCGGCGTGAACATATTCAGCGCCAGCATGAAGATCAGGCCGCCGAAGAAGACGAGCATCGTCGAGCCTGTCCGCAGCTTCTGGATGGATTTTTTGACGACCGGATCGTTCTCGGCAAAGTAAATATTCAGCGCGAGAAAATCATCGGGTACGATATCATAGGTATACTGTGTCACAGACTGCGCCTCCTTTTCATACGAAACATTTTAGCACAGCGGGAGCCGGTTGGCAAGCCCCTGCGGCAATTCTCTGCCGCCCCCAGGACACCGTATCCACGTTTCAGCCGCCCGCCGCGCCGTTCAGCCCGAGGACGTATTCTTCCAGGCAAACGCCCGTTTCCTGCATCTCGGCGGCGGCTTCCTCGCCAACATATCGGTAGTGCCACGGTTCATAGTCCGTCTGCGTGATCTCCGTTTTGTCCGCCGGATATCGCAAAATAAAACCGTATCTCCATGCGTTCTGTTTCAGCCAGTCGTAGACCTGCTGCCCATACGAATGCACACCGTCCGCGTTGATATCCACCGCAAGCCCGGTCTGGTGTTCGCTGTGTCCGACCGCCGCCACCCATTTGAGCGCTTCCGTCTTCGCGTCCGACGCGGAGATACCCTGCGCAAGGAACCCCTCCACCTTTTCATCCACCAGCTCCCGCTGCTTTTCCGCCGTGCGATAGCCGGAGGCTACGACCGGGTAAACGCCCTGCGCGCGCATATCGTCAAACATTTGCTGAAGCGCCGGATATATGCGGGAATCTACCCGCTGGCCGTTGGAAAGCTCGGTCAGCTCGTTCTCCCAGCCGCGCGGCAGGCCGCATTCCGCATTGACTAAGATCAGGTTCCAGCCGTGTTCCAATCCGGCGGTGCGAACGCCAAAGGGAAGGCGTTCCAGCAAGCCCGCCCGGCCGGTCAGGAACCCGTTTGCCGTCAGGAATCCGACGATCGCGAACGCCGTCAGGATCGTCAGCAGGAACGGCGGCGCCGTCCGCCGCCTGCGGCTTTTTTGATGCTTCCTCATTGCTTCACTCCCTACATTTCAGCCGCTCGGTCACGCTCTGGCGGCTGCTCCAACGATAGGCCCGATACGGCGCGCCCGCTTCCAGCAGAAGCAGCGCCGGAAACACGATCGCCGTCGGTCAGATATTGGGATGGAAATCGAAAAACCAGATCCGCGCGCAGACCGGGCGGGCGATCCCCCAGCGCCTCCAAAAGACTGAGCGGTACGACAAAGGCCGCCGACAACAGCACATACGCCCAGCCACACCTCCAGCATCGACAGGAGCGCCGCCGCAAAAATGCCCGGGCTGGGGATAGCGTCGCATAATCCCCCGAAAAGCTGACCTGCGCCGCCAGCAGGGGCAGGCACGCCGTCCGGACGCAGGGCAGAGCAAGCCACGTCCCGCGTGCGTCTGACTTCCGCTCGGATAAGTACAGCGGGTTTACGCCCGCGTTGATGCAGTTCGGCGCGTTTGAGCCGGAGGAATCGCCGCAGTCGGTAAGCACGGTTTCCAGATCCGCTTCCACATTTGCGGTATCCACAAATTTGACGATGCCCGTGACCGTTCCCGTATCCGCCCGATCTTGCCGGAAGGCGTCCGCCAGTCCGTCCGCGGGGGCGTCCAGATAGGCTTTCGGCACGGCGATCGTACCATACCGCACCCCGGATAGTTTTGCCACCATCCGGCGAGGATAAACTTCCGCGTGCGTTTTTGCCCATGTACGGTCAGTTCCAGCGTCAGCTCCGCCCCGACTTCCTGCGGGACGCCCAGCCGTTCCAGCGTCCCGGTATCTGCTATGACTCCATCCGCCAGGACGGGCGCGCGGCCTTCGGCCGGTTCTATGAACCGGTATTACAGGGCGGTTTCGCCGTAGTACCAGAAAAGCGTTTCCTGCTTCGCGAGCGTCAGGTTGTCCACATTGTCTGCCAGCGTTTTATTTAAAAGCGCCTCGTCTTCGACGATCCGGATACGTTTCATTGGGTCGCCCCCTCCTTCGAGTAACGTTCCGTATAACAGGCAAATGTCCGCGAAATGTTACCGCGAGCATATTTTCCCCCTGCCCGCTGCAAAAAAACGGAGGACATGCGCTGCCCTCCGCTTTCATCGATTTCCTGCGTTTTCACAATGTGGGCGGGCGCTGCTTTAAAGCGGCCTGCCGCCGTATTTTTGTACGATCTCCTCGTACACGCAACAGGTTTTTAAATGGTCGTTTACCACGCCGACTGCCTGCAAAAAAGAATATACGATCACCGTCCCGACAAAGCGGAAGCCCAGCTTTTTTAAATCCTTGCTGATTTGGTCGGAAAGCGGCGTGGACGCGGGCATCTGCTCGATCGTGTCCCAGCCGCCGACCAGCGGCACGCCGTCCACGTAGTCCCACAGGAAGCGGTCAAATCCGCCGGGGCGTTCTTCGAGCGTTAAGAACGCTTTCGCGTTGCCGATCGCCGCGTCGATCTTCCGGCGGTTGCGGACAATGCCGGGATCGGCCATCAGCGACGCGATCTTTTCTTCATCGTAACAGGCGATCTTCACAGGGTCGAAGCCGTCGAACGCCGCCCGAAAGGCTTCCCGTTTCTTCAAAATCGTGATCCATGATAATCCCGCCTGCATCGATTCCAGCAGCAGCATTTCGAACAGCTTGCGGCTGTCATGCACTGGCCTGCCCCATTCGTTGTCATGATATGCAATATAAATGGGAAGGTCGCCCGCCCATGGGCAACGGTTTTTTTCCGCTGCTTGCGTCTCCGTTGGAGCCGTTGGCGCGGGGACATGCTCCACACCTGCACGCTCCGTTCCTGCGGGCTCCGCCGATACCGTTTCCTGTCCCTGCGGCGCTTCCTTGAGAACGGTTGACGCCGGTTCGTGCTCTGGCGAAGTGGTAAGCGCAGGTTGCAGGCACCGCTCCTCCGGTTGCGAAGCGTTCGCCGCTTCCTGCGCAAGCTCGTCTAAAATCCTGCGATCGGCTTTATCGCGCGGTACAAATTCTGCGAACAGGTCGGGACGGTCGTCCCGCGTGCGCCGCAGGCTCATTTTGCGCCGCCAGCGCACAATGTTAGCATGATGCCCGGATAAAAGAACCTCCGGCGCCGCGCGTCCGCGCCATACTTCGGGGCGGGTGTACTGCGGATGCTCCAGCAGCCCGTCCCAATGGCTTTCTTCCTGAAAGGCAGTCTCGTCCGGCAGCACCCCCGGCGCCATTCGGCAGACCGCGTCCGCGACCGCCATTGCCGGGATTTCCCCGCCCGTCAGTACAAAATCCCCAATCGAGATCTCCTCGTCGACGCATTCATCAATGAACCGTTGGTCGACGCCTTCGTAATGCCCGCAAACAAGGATGAACCGCCCCCGTTCCAGCAGTTCCCGCGCCTTTTGCTGGCAGAAGGGCGCGCCCTGCGCGCTCATGAGTACCGTGTGCACGTGTTCCCCGCCGCTGATCGCCTGATGGCACAAATACAACGGCTCCGCCAGCATAACCATGCCGCGCCCGCCGCCATAAGGCGAATCGTCGGCCTTATGATGCTTGTCAAACGCCCAATCGCGGATGTTATGCGCCCGCACCTCAATCAGCCCGCGCGCCTGTGCGCGTCCGATCACCGACTCGTTCATGACGCTGTCGATCAGCGCCGGGAACAGGGTCATAATATCGATCTTCATTCAATAAGCCCCTCGATGGTTTCCACTACGATCTGCCCGCCTTCCAGGTCAACCTCCACAAGGAACGGCGCGCACGCCGGGATCAATGCATCCTTTTGCCCTTCGCGGGCGATCACATACATATCATGCGCCGGGTTGGGAAGCACTTCCCGGAGCGTGCCGACGGTCGTTTCCGTCCGCCGGTCGAATACCGGAAGGCCTAAAATATCCTGCACGAAAACCAGATCTTCTGGCAGGTCGACCGATTCCCGGTCAATGTACAGCACCGTACCGCGGAGCGCTTCCGCGGCTTCGCAGGTGGTTATACCTTCCAGGCGCATGATGACACAGCCTTTGTGTACAAAGCTCTTTTGCACACGGAACGGTTTCCGGTTCTCGTCATAAAGAGTGTCGAAATCTGCCAGAACTTCCGGTGTGTCGCACCAGGACTGTACCTTTACCTCGCCAGCGACGCCGTGGGTGTTTACGATCTGCCCCGCTTCCAAATAGCGTTTTTTCATGGGGTCTCCTCCATTGATTTCTATTGACAAAAGAGACGTTTACATCTCCAGTTATTCTGCGTCAAGTGTCGTTGTGCAATTCATTTCGCGTTGCGCAGCTCTTTCTGTCACGACTTCACAAGGCGTTTTGCACTGCATAAACCCGCCCATCCCGCCGTCGTTCTGGCGGGCTGGGCAGCGCTCATAAACGGTTTGGGACGCGCCCATCCCCGCCGCAGCGGAAATAAAGTTTTTACTCGATTTTTTTACAAAAAAATCGCGGGTGCAGGGCAGAGCCCTGCCGCCGTCCGCGTAGGACGCCTCTCCGGCGAGGGGCGGGTGCAGGGCAGAACCCGCCGCCATCCGCGCCGGTAAGGACGGCAAAGAAATTGCTCCGGTTGGAGGTATGATATGAATGGATACAATTCTGCTGAACCCTGTGATCGATCCCTCCGCGATCGATCGCGCCGCCGGCCTGCTGCGCGCCGGCGAAGTCGTTGGCATGCCCACAGAAACCGTTTACGGTTTGGGCGCGAATGCCCTTGATCCCGCCGCAGTCGCGAAAATATTCGACGCCAAAGGCCGGCCTCAGGATAACCCGCTGATCGTACACATCGCCGACGCCGAAGCGTTAGAACGCATCTGCGACGACGTTCCAGAGCCCGCAAAACGCCTCGCCGCCGCCTTTTGGCCGGGCCCGCTGACCATGGTGCTCCCAAGAGTACGCGAGATCCCCGCCTCCGTGACCGCCGGATTGCCGACCGTCGGCGTGCGCCTGCCCGCCCACCCTGTCGCCCGGGAACTGATCCGCCGCGCAGGCGTGCCCATTGCCGCCCCCTCGGCCAACCTCTCCGGACGCCCTTCTACCACGACCGCCGCGCATGTGCTCGCCGATATGGATGGCCGCATCGCAGCCGTGCTCGAAGGCGGGCCGTGCGAGGTCGGCGTTGAATCGACCATCGTTTCCTTTGCCGGGGAAACGCCCCGGCTGCTGCGCCCCGGCGGCGTCTCGCTGGAACAACTGCGCGAGATCCTGGGGAAGGTCGATATCGACCGCGCCCTCCGGGAACAGATCGGCGACGACGCGCGCGTTTCCGCCCCCGGTATGAAATATCGGCATTACGCGCCAAAAGCGAATGTCACCGTCGTTTGCGGTACGCCCGAGGATACGGCAGCCTACATTTCCAAACATTTGACAAATGAGACCGGCGTGCTGTGCTTTACTGAGTTCGCCTACCTGTTCGAGATGCACGAGATGCGGACCATGGGCGCTGCCGACGACCCCCTGACCCAGGCGCGCCGGATCTTCGACGCGCTCCGCGCTTTCGACGAGACCGACGTGCAGGAGATCTATACCCAGTGCCCCTCCGATGAGGGGATCGGCCTTGCCGTCGCCAACCGCCTGAAAAAGGCGGCGGGCTTTAAAGTCGTCAATGTGGTATAAAACCGCCGCGAGGTGCAGAAAATGAAAATTATCGGTCTGACCGGAGGTTCCGGCGCAGGGAAAAGTACAGTGGCACAGTTTTTGGCCGCGCGCGGCGCAGGCTGGGTAGACGCCGATGCGGTCTACCACAAACTCTGCCGGGAACATCGCCGGATGCTGGCCGGATTGGCCGAAGCCTTTGGGGAGGTCCTGGATGAAGACGGCGCGCTCGATCGGTCGCGCCTCGCCCCCATCGTGTTTGCCTCCCCCGAGCGGCTGGCGCTGCTGGGACGCCTTACCTACCCCTATATCCGCGCCGCCTCGCGCGAAGCGTTCGCCGCCTGTGAACAGGCCGGAAGGCCGTTCGTGCTTTACGACGCGCCGACCTTGTTTCAATCCGGCGCGGACGAACTGTGCAGCGACGGCGCGATCGGCGTGATCGCCCCCCGCGAGTTGCGGATCGCAAGGATCATGGCGCGCGATGGCATCACGCAGGAGCAGGCGGCTTCCCGGATCGACGCGCAGCCCGGGGACGCGTTTTACCGCGCGCGCTGCCGCTGGATCGTGGAAAACGACGCCTCCCGGGAGGAGACGGAACACCGGTGCGAACGTTTGCTCACGGAAATCCTTGGCGATCGGGCGCAGGCCGGTTCCAAACGGTAAAACCGGGGAGCATATCCCCTGCAATAGATCAAAAGGAGCGAGTTTAATGACTGCGGAACAACTTTTTTATGACAAAAAACCCGCCTTCGACCGCGCGGCCCCGGAAGCGGTCGCGGCATATGCCGAGGGCTATAAGGCGTTTCTCGACCGCTCGAAGACCGAACGCGACGCGGTGAAAGAAATGGCCGCCCGCGCCGAAGCGGCAGGCTTTACCGCGTACAAACGCGGACAGGCGCTGAAGCCGGGCGACCGCATTTATCAGGTCAACCGCGCGAAAGGGATGATCCTGGCCGTAATCGGCGAAAAAAGTCTCGCGGAAGGCGTGTGCCTGACCGCCGCCCACCTGGACGCGCCGCGCGTGGATATCCGCACCCTGCCGCTTTATGAAAGCGAAGGGATGGCGCTGTTGAAAACCCATTATTACGGCGGTATCAAAAAATATCAATGGCCCGCGATCCCGCTGGAGCTGCGCGGCGTGGTCTGCGTCTGCGACAACGGCGAGATCAAAAAGGTCGAGGTTTCGGTCGGCGCGGATCCCTCCGATCCGAAGTTCGTCATCACCGATCTGCTGCCGCACCTCGCAAGCGAGCAGATGCAGAAAAAAATGACCGAAGGGTTTAAGGGCGAAGGGCTGAATGTACTGGTCGGCTCCCGCCCTGTGGAGGAAAAGGACGCAAAGGAACCGGTCAAGCTGGCGATCATGCGGTTGCTCCACGAAAAATATGGTATGAAGGAAGCCGATTTCCTGTCGGCAGAGCTGTGCTGCGTACCGGCGTTCAACGCCTGCGATATCGGCTTTGACCGGACCTTCGTCGGCGGTTATGGGCACGACGACCGCTGCTGTTCTTATCCGGCCGCGACTGCTCTGATGGGCTTGGAACGCATCCCGCCCCATACCTGCGTTTGCCTGCTGGTAGATAAGGAGGAAGTCGGTTCGGATGGCGTGACCGGTATGAAAAGCCGTCATTTTGACACCTTTATGGGGGATCTTTGCCGTTCACAGGGCGTTGTTCTGGAGGAGTGCTTTGAGCATTCCGTCTGCTTGTCCGCCGATGTGTGCAATGCGTTCGATCCGAATTATCCGGATGTGTCCGAGAAGCGGAACGACGGCAGGGTGAACTGCGGATTTGCACTGGTGAAGTATACCGGTTCGCGCGGGAAGTCCGGCACATCGGATGCGACCGCAGAACTTATGGCGCGTATCCGCACGATCTTTGACCGGGCGGGCGTTGCCTGGCAGACAGCCCAACTGGGCAAGGTCGATCAGGGCGGCGGCGGGACCGTCGCGATGTATCTGGCAAACCGGAACATTGATACGGTGGATGCCGGGATACCCGTTTTGTCGATGCACGCGCCCTTTGAGGTGATCTCCAAGCTGGATCTGTATATGGCGTTCCGCGGCTTTGAGGCGTTTTATTTGGCGTGAAAAAGCTGTCCGGCAGGACGAAAGGCGCTTTCCTGTAAGGCTCCGCAATGGAGCCTTACGGAAAGCGCCTTTTTGATGTGCCCGGAAACAGATGTAGAGCAAGGGGGAACATATTCGCGTGGGAAAGCGTTCGCCAGAGCCGTTATTGCAAAGCCGCTCCTTTGCGGTCGTTAAACCATTGCCAGACGGTTTCAACGTCGGTTTCCACAAGACCAGCGATTTCATGGATCGCAATGACTCATATCGTGTTCGCCGGTCACTTTAAAATACTGCATCAATCTTGCCGTTCCCATCTTCTGCGAGCACATCCAGAATGACATCGAGCGATGTAAGAACCTGTATTCACAAGCCCAAAGCGGCGTCTGGACGGCATCTGACGCGGTCATGCTGCGCTGCTTTTCCTTGAAATCCGTCAGGATTCCTGTGGAAAATCGTCTTCGCCTGACCGCGCCATCTACCGTCCATCCACCACTTTCGCTTATGAATACAGGTTCGGAGATCCGATATTCGGTTTGGATCTTCTTTACGACCAGCTCCGGGATCCCGGCCACCGTCATGACGGATCGTTTGCAGCGGCTTCTATGGAAAGCTGTGACACTGCGTCCAGCGTTTCCGGTGGCAGTACGCTGCCCGTATCCACAAGGAACGCATCTCCGCGGCAGGGGGCATACTGCCAGACCGCGCCCGTTTCCGGGGCGATGCAAAAGCGGAGCGGACTGCCGTCCTCCTCGTGAAGCGGTTCCGCGACACAATACCAGACCGTATCCGCAAAGCGGCCGGCTGGATAAACGCTAAACGTTTCTGGTAGGCTACCGCGCGCTTCCCGCACAAGAGCGGCGAGCACGATCCACCCGCCTGAGGGCGAAACCGCAGCGCACGTCCGGAAAAATGCCAAGCCGTCCGAATCTTCAAGGAAATAAAAATCAACGCCGATTGCAGGGGATTCGACCCGTTCCAATGCGCAGGCCAGCACCCCGCTGCGCTCCATTTCCCGCTTCAAATTGTTGCGGACGGTACGACGAAGCGCTGCCAACAGCTCGGCGAGTTCCTCCTTTTCATAGCCATATCCGACTGCAAGCCGCAAATGCTCGGTCGTATTGCCGATGCCGTCCGCAACGGTGAGTTGAACAGGGATCCCATACGCCGGAAAGTCCGTACTGTCGTCCCCCCGATACGTCTGAAAAGCGGGCAGGCTGTCCAACCGGGTGAGTAAGGCGAACAATTCGTCGATATAAACATTGGGATCGTCGGCAAGCCGGATCGGATATTCCCGGACGGCACCGCTAAAATAATCGACGCCATAAAACCGCTGCGCTTCCGGGACCTCAAGCCCTGCGATTTCATATTGTGCGAGGAGCGGCGCCGCATAACGGTTCCAGGAAACGGTACGGAAGGAATCGAGCAGCGCATGACTGCTTCCGTGCGGCAGCGGCGGTACGCCGCTCGAGCCGCCCGACCATCCGGGGGGCGACCGAACGTCAACGGCTTCAAACGTAAGCTCCGGGAATTCGACACAGGCGACCGGATAGATCCGTTGATCTTCATCCGCAGAGCGGCAGTCGCCGACGGTAAATGTCAACCCGTACCGTTCGGCCAGCAACGTTTCGATCTCGGAAGAGGAATAAAACACAGGCTGCGAGCAGCCCGCAAAGCCAAGGACGATGAAACAAAGCAGAAGCCGCCCCAGGCCAGGCCGCACACGGCGGCATGGGGAGGATCCCCCTTGCAGGTCGCGCCGTAAACAGCGCTTTCTGGCGTTTTGCTGCTCAAACGGTAAGCGGAGCGACATCGAGCGTTTCCCCTGTTGTCCAAACAATAAACGGAGTTTCATGGCGCGCCGCCCCCGCTGCCTATACCGGTACCCATGCCGTCGCCGTTTGCGCCGATATTCGCGTTGCCGTCGGGACCGTCGTTGTCCGCGCCGGATCCGGTGCAGGCGCTGCGGTCAATGATAACGGTTTGATCCCCGCGTTCCACGATCAGGTTATCCCCGTCGATCGTGATACGGTCGCCGACGATCAGCTCGCTGCCGGCATCGTCGGCCATGACCGGGAACAACGAACGCCGGACGCGCGCCCGGAAGCCTTCGGTATCGAACCATACATACGGCGCTTCGCGCTGGAAGGGGCGGCAGGTCTCCCAGCTGACCGACTCCGCCGACTTCTGGAAATCGATCATCAACCCTGCGGATGCTGCGCCGGGTACCTGATATTCGTCTCCCAGCTGGGCAAAGAATGTATCCAGCAGCGGGAAAACGCGTTCCATTTCCGCTTCATCCGGCAAAATAACGTGGCAGCGGATATATGGGCTGCCATCTTCCCCGTCCGGATCGGGAAGGTTACAGGTATACGCAACATCGTTTTCCTCGAACAGCTCACACAATGCGAACGCCAGCGATGTGGTCACAAAATTACATTCCCAACGGTCGCGGAGCTTGCCGACGGCTTCCTCCGCGTTGAAACCATAGATCTCCTCATGATAAAAATTGATGTAATCGCTGGCATATACCCCTGGGCAGACGTCCAGCCGGAACTGGATGCCATGCCGGTTCAGCGGCGGCCGGCCGGTGGAAAAGGGGAATTCCCCATTCAGTTGTTCGAGCCTTTCGGCAAGCCCTTCGATCTGTGCCTCCCAGCCTTCGGCGGGCAGACAGACGCACAGGGGATCGGTCTCGTAACCGGACCCGTTTTCGGCGAAGAAGCGCAGCATATGGCGCAGGAGATATTCATCCACGAGGGAATCCCGAAAATAATGGTATTTCGCAGGGAATATGACCGGGATCGGCCCGGAATTCGACAGTTGGATCGCGTCAACCGCTTCAAAGCGGAGGCTGGGATCGTCCACCGGCGCAAGGGTATACCGTTTGCCGTTTTCGATATAGCTGCCGGTATATGGATTATAAGACCCGCTGGGCTCGGACGCTAACAGGGTAAATTCGACGCCATAGGCTTCCTGGAGCTGTGCGAGCACCTCGCGCTCGGAATACAGCGAAGGGGCCGGCTGAGGGACGCAGCCAGACAGCAGCAGAAGCGCCAGCGCGCAGATCAGAAGGCGAGGCTTCATGCAAACCATTCCTTTCGTGGTCGAAGATCGGGAACGCCCTCCGGGGCGCTTTTTATACTCACGTTCCGAACATTTTGCCGATCATACTACTTCGTCCCGCCGTCCGTTTGGCGGGACGAAGCCGCGCGCATAAGCAGCTTTGACTGCGCCGATCCCGCCCGCGGGCGGGAAAGGGATTCCAAAGGGACTCGACCCTTTGGCGCTGTCCGCGCAGGACCGGGGCCAGGGGCAGCGCCCCGGCGTCCGCCGCGCCGGTGAAGCAAACCGCAATATTCAACGTTTGCGGGTATATGTTCGGAAAAAGAAACCGGCGCAGGACCCGGCAGCAAACTGTGGGGCCTGCGCCGGAGCGTTTCAGAGCCTGTTCCATATGGGAAGGGATACCGTAAGGCGAACCGTCACGCGTTCGGGGCGCGGGTCAGGATCTGGCAAAATAACTTTGATCGCAGATACCCAGCACCAGCCCCTGACAACGGATATCCTCGGTCAGGACGATCGGCGCATATTCCGGGTTGTGCGAGATCAATTCGCCTTCGCCAAGCTCCTTGACATATTCCTTGCCATCCATATAAAAGATGCCGATCTCGCCCGGACGTATTTCCGGTTGAACATGGACAAAGATCCGGTCGCCGTCATGATAGGTCGGCTCCATGCTGTTGCCAATGATCGGGATGATATAGGAGACGCCCAACGGCGGCTTTTTCACCAGCACGACCTCGCTGGCATAGGCGGTGTCCGCCCACTGCCCGAAGCCGGCGCTTGCGGCATTTTCATAAAACGGAACGGGATAGCGCCGCTGTTCCTCTTCGGGGCGGGCGATCCGAAGCGTATAATGCCGGATCGCATTTTGGATCCGCCTACGTTCCTCGCGCGCTTTCTGGATCCGGCGGTATTCCAGGTCGAGCGTCACGTCGACCATTTCCCGGCCGTGTTCGTCCAGCTGCCGGTATTTTTTCAGAAGCTGCCGCTCGTCCTCCCCGCTGGGGGCGACTTTTTCCGGGTCGCGCTTTAAGACCCGCACGCAATCCTGAAACAGGAAATTCGGTTCCACCTTCAGGGCGTCCATCAATGCGTACAGCACCGCCTCGCGGGGGTGGCTGGTCTCTTTTTCATAATTCGTGATCGCGGAGCCGGTCACGCCGATGCGTTTGCCAAGCTCCTCCTGCGTCAGTCCCGCCCGTTCGCGGGCCTGCCTCAGCCGTTTTCCGATCCCCATTCCTGCACCTCCTTTCGTTTTCCGGACCGGTCGCCGGTCCTGCGGAAGGGCTGGCGGCATATCTGCGCCGTCCCTTCGCCTGCTTTGCGCAGGCGGGCGCCCTTTGGGCAGCCTTTGAGTCTATTAAAACATAAAAAAGGTGAACCGTCAAGGGGAGACTCAAGAAGCTTTAGTAAAAACACTTGACAACTCAGGAAACTTGATGTATAATGAGTTTATCCTAAAGAAACTTGAGGAATGGAGGTGAAAGTATGTGGGATTCCATCGTAGCCGAAAATACGAAGCGCATCCTTGCGGAGCGGGGGCTTTGCCTGAAGATCGCAGCGGAGCTTGCCGGATACGAGGCTGCGTCGTTCAACGACCTGCTGACCGGGCGCGAACCGATCACAGACCGTGATATCATTGCCCTGTCGGACGCGTTCGGCGTGGAGCCAAACGAGCTGTTCGCCTCTTAGGGCTTGTACGCACAAGCCGGGGACGGCGGCTGCCAGAGAACCGGGAACAAGGGCCAGGACGCCGCAAAGGCGGCGGTTGGAAAGGAGGGGCTGAAATGCCGAAAGCACCGATCTGCCCGTTTTTTATCCGGGCACGGAACGAACATTTGACGTGCGCAGTAGACGGCGCGGACGCGGAAGCAGGCGGGATCCTGCAAATGGAATTCCCGACAAAGAGCTGCCGGGTGCGCTATTGGAAACACCACTGCTGCGGGGCTTGGGAAAGCTGCCCGCTGTCGGCGGCGCTGTGGGAGGAATATGAAAGAGCGGAAGCCGAACGGGCCTCCGCGCAGGGCCGAAGCGGGCGCGCGCGAAAGGCGCGGCGGGACAAGCCCGCGTGAAGGAAGGAGGGATGCGATTTGGCGGCATACAAAATCGAGCGCTGGCGGACGCCGGATGGGCTCGTGCGGCTGGAAGGCTGGGCGCGGGACGGGCTGAGCTATCAGCAGATCGCGAACAACTGCGGGATCAGCCGAAGGACGCTGAACCATTGGAGGCATCAGTTCCCGGAGATCGAAGCCGCGTTGGAAAAGGGACGCGAAGTGGTCGAATTCGAGGTCGAGAACGCGATCATCAAGCGGGCGCTCGGCTACGATTATCAGGAGACCCAGGTCGAGGTCAGCGAGAAAAACGGCCGGAAAGTGACTGAGACCACCCGGCACGCCAAGCCGGACGTACATGCAGCAACCTTTTGGCTGACCCATCGGAGCCCGGAAAAATTCGGCAGGCAGCCGGAGGTGGAAGCGAAGCCCGGCGGCTGTATCCTGCTGCCGATGGTGGAGCTTTCCGATCCGGACGGGATCCGGACGCCGGAAGGCGCGGATCAGCCGGGAACCGTCAGGGCGCAGAAGGGGACTGCCGCGCGGGGAGCAGCCGAAACATCGGAAGAGGCAGAGCGGCCGGGAGCGGCTGAAGTATCCGCAGACGTGGGAGCACCGGGCGTATCCCGGCCGGTGGAGAACCCGGAGGGGCAGGTGGAAGGAATGCCGCGCCCGCCGTAGCGCCGCGACGCTGCATATGAAGATAGAAAGGAGGGATCGCGCTTTGA
Organism: uncultured Eubacteriales bacterium; assembly: GCA_910586105.1. GTDB lineage: Bacteria > Bacillota > Clostridia > Oscillospirales > Butyricicoccaceae > QXXE01. Next base: position 36,345 of record CAJUGU010000024.1, read on the forward strand.
TCGCGGTCACGATCAGCCGGGAACGGATCGCAGCGCGTGGGCACGCGGCGGACGCCGTTGGCTGCGCGGCAGTCTCGGCGCTGCTGTACGCGCTTGCGGGCGGTCTGGAAAACCTCTGCCCGGGCATACCGTGGCGGATCGGCAGCGGCAGCGCCGCATTTCGGATCCCGGACGAGCCGGAGGCGCAGGCGATGCGGCTGATGGCGGAGGCCGGCCTGCGGCAGCTTGCCGAAGCACGGCAGGACATCCGGATCTTTGAAGAGCCCGTTGGGCTTCCGACAGAACAGGAGGGGAAACTATGAAATTACATCGGTTAGATTTGAACGCCTTTGGCGAAGGGGAAGGCGCAGCGTCCGCAGCGGCAGAAGGTATGGCGCAGCCGCAGGCGGCGGGCAGCGCTTCGGAGCAGGGGGCCGGGACGGCGCCCGCAAGGCCGAGTTTTGACGAGCTGGTCAGGGGCGAATACAAACAGGATTTTCAGGAACGGGTCGAGGCGATCATAAACCGCCGCCTGAAGGGCTCGAAAGCCGAGCTGGACGCAGTGCGCCCGGTCATGGAGCTGCTTCAGCAGCGGTACCATATCCCAAGCGGGAAGGATATGGCGGCGGCGATACGGCAGGCGCTGGAAAACGACGCCGATTACTGGTCGAAGGCGGCGGAAAAGGCGGGCATGACGACCGAAGGGTATCGCAGGCTGCTGCGCGCGGAAGCGCGTTCCAAGCAGCTGGAGGAGCTTGTCGGGAAGCAGCAGACCCGGCAGGGGGCGGTGGAATTGCTGCGCGTGCTTGACCGGCAGGCGCAGCAGGTGAAGGCGCAGTACCCGGACTTCGACCCCAAAGAGGAGCTGGCGAAGAACCCCCGGTTCGGCGACCTGGTCCGCCGCGGCATCGATATGCTGACCGCGTATCAGGTCTGCCACCAACAGGAATTCCTTGCGGCGGCGCAGCGGCAGACGATGGAAAAGGTGCGGGAAAACCGGGCGCGGCCTGTGGAAAACGGTACCGGCGGTTCGCAGCCGGTGCGGCTGGGGAGCGATCCCTCCAAATGGAGCCGCGAACAGTTGCGCGAGATCGAACGCCGGGTGCAGCGCGGGGAACGGATCGTGCTTTGACCGGAACCGGGCGGCTCCGCTGGGAGGCGACGCCCCCGGGCGTTCTCCCAAGCCGCGCATGAAAAAAGCTCCTCCCGTTCCGCTTTGCGGATGGGAGGAGCTTTTCACTTGCTTTGAAGCGCCCACGAAAAGGGGCATGCAGCGGGGATCATACGATCGGCTGACCGGGTCCGAACATTGGCATATTCGGGTCATAATCGGTGGAAGACGGTTCGGTCGTTGTGGTCGTAGGCGGAGGCGTGGGGTCGTTCGTCTCCGGTTCTGTGACCGTCGGCTCCGGCGTCGTGGTCGCGGGGGCCTGGGGATCTGCGGGCTGGGTCGGATCTGCCGGGAGGACCGGATCTTCGGTTCCGGCGGCAGCCGAACTGTCGTTATACAGCACCAGCTTATCCCGCTTATTATAGGTAGAGTTGTTCGCCTTCACGGTCGTAGTCTGACCGTTTTCGGTGATGATCTTAAAGGTCTCGGTGCGGTAGCCGGTCGAACCGGACTGGTCGACGCGCTCGGTGCCGGGGGAAAGCGAGGTGTCGAGCTGCCGCACGGTCTGCCATTGGGTGGTCGAAAGCGTATTGGTCTTGATCTCGACGGTCTTGTCGGTCGTCTTGGTGCCGAGGATCGTCATTTTGCAGTAGGAGCCTTCGCGGCTGGCAAGGATCTTGATCGGATACTCGGTATTATTGACGAACCGGAAATCGATGGTGCCCCAGGATACGGTCGCGTCCTCTCCCAGAGGGGTGTAGGAAACGGTCATGCCGTGGTTGCTGCGTTCGGTGACCTCAAGGTCGGCGCGGAGCACCGCCATATACAGCGTTGAAGAGGGTTGGCAGACGCCGCCGCCCAGACCTTCTTCCAGCCGTCCGGCAACGAAAATACCGGCTTCCCGGAAGCCGCGCGCCGCAGTGCGCTGGCCGACTACCTTATTATAGGAAAATTCGTCGCCCGGGTTCAGGATGGTACCGTTGATATAGTTGCACGCCAGCTCCACGTTGTGGGTACGGGATTTCTCGTTCGGATTGAGCTTGGTCTCGGTCGCGGCGAGGGTGTCGCGGAACAGCAGGGCCTGTAAGGCCTCGGCGTTGATCTCCGCAGGGGTCAGCTCCAGAGGGATGGAAAACTGCCCGGTGGTCGCGTCGCCGATGATGGAGCGGGCCGCGTCCAGATCCATCTTCACGCCATCCACGCCGGGGATCACGGTCACGCCGTCGTTGGGATCAAGCGTGGCGCTTTGCGGTTCGCTTTCGATCTCGGCCTGGATGGCGGCAAGATCGATCGGATCCTGATCCTGGATCGTGGCTTCCACGACCAGCGGTTCCAGATCCATAATACGGAGCTTTTCCAGCAGCTGGCTTTCCACGCCTGCGCGGTCGGCGAAGGTCACGCCGGGGGCGCCGAGGTCGACGACCAGCTGATCCTCGACGACCTCATAGCTCGGCTGTACCGGGCCGTCGAAGGTCGAGCCAGCGATCTCGTCCAGCCAGCTGGTCAACGCGCGGCGGTCGACGTCCATGTTGAGCTCGATATCCGCGCCGCTGAAGCGGGCCTTGATGATATCGACGGCGCGGGTGATCGGGTCGCCGTTGCGGCCATACAGGAAGGCGGCGCGCGCCGATTCGTTTGCATCCACGCCGCCGACGATGTCGCTGACCGGCAGGGTGAAGGTGTATTCATCCATCTGCAAGATCAGCTCGCCCGCGCCGTGCGCGTCGAAGCTGCCGGAGATCAGATTGACGGCTTCGTTCAGGCTCATGCCGCCGACGTCGATCCCGCCGACCTGCACGCCGGGGAAAACGGTCTTGCACAGGAAGGCATAAGCGGCGAAGGCCACGGTACCGGCCACCGCCAGCAGGAAGAGCAGCATCAACGCGATCAGCGCGCCGCCGCCTCCCCCTTTGCCGCGCTTGCGGCGGGGCTCGTCGTCATAATAATCGTCGTCGTAGTAATCGTCGGCCCGCTGCTTATGTACGGACTTTTTGGCGGGTTTCTTCGCGCTTTTGGAAGCGGTCGCCTTCGCCGGGGCGGATTTTGGCGCGCTGCGGGAAGGGGCCTTCGCCGAGGAGCGGGACGACGCGGTCGCCTGCTGTACCGCCGTCTGCATAAAGGGCTGCTGCGGCGGGGGGCCGGAGGGGGTCGCAGGCTGCA